>JBFFJL010000300.1:0-5104 GCA_041555955.1 Nevskiaceae bacterium | reverse complement strand
CCATGTTCGCCGCAGGCGTTCCACTCGTCGAAGCCATGGAACCGGTCGCCAAAGCGGCAGGCAACATTGTATTTACAGACGCGATTATGGTTATGCGCGATCAGGTATCAACAGGGCAGCAGTTGCAGTTGACCATGCAACAGTCCGGATTGTTTCCAAACATGGCCACACAAATGGTGGCCATTGGCGAGGAATCGGGATCGCTGGACGCGATGTGCGCAAAAGTTGCAGATTTTTACGAAGCCGAGGTCGACAACCTCGTCGATGCTCTTTCCAGTCTGCTGGAACCCATGATCATGGTGGTTCTCGGCATTCTGGTGGGCGGACTGGTTGTAGCCATGTACTTGCCGATCTTCAAGATGGGCACAGCTATCTAAGGCACCTGCAATCCCATGACTTTGGCCGAAGGGCTGCGCGACAGCCCCACCCTTTTGCTTGCCTGCACCGTTGTGCTCGGACTGCTGGTCGGCAGCTTTCTGAACGTGGTGATCCTGCGCGTTCCGCGGATGCTGGAGCAGAGCTGGCGCCGCGAGGCGCGCGAGATTCTGGAACTCGCGCCGGTTGCTGAGGAAGCCTTTTCACTGGTGCGGCCGGCGTCGCGTTGCCCGTCGTGCTCGGCGCCGATCCGGCCTTGGCAGAACGTCCCGGTTCTCAGTTGGTTACTGCTTCGCGGTCGCTGTGCCGCATGCCGGGCGCCGATATCGGTGCAGTATCCGTTGGTCGAAGCCGCATCGGGACTACTGGCGGGGCTCTGCGCCTGGCATTTTGGCTGGGGACCGCAACTGGCCGGCGCGCTGATCATTACCTGGGTGCTGCTGGCTGCGGCCGTCATCGATCTGCACACGCAGCTGCTACCGGATGACTTGACCCTTCCGTTGCTGTGGTTAGGGCTGGCGGCCAGTCTGATTCCGGTATTTGTTGGTCCCGAAACCGCGATCATCGGCGCAATGGCGGGCTATCTGAGTCTGTGGGCTGTCTTTCACCTGTTCCGCCTGGTGACTGGCAAGGAGGGCATGGGCTACGGCGACTTCAAATTGCTCGCCGCACTCGGAGCGTGGCTGGGATGGCAGGCGTTGCCGATGGTCATTCTGCTGTCTTCGCTGGTAGGCGCGACGGTCGGCATCGGTTTGGTCGTGTTTCGACGCCACGACCGTCAGGTTCCGATTCCGTTTGGCCCCTATCTGGCAGCAGCTGGGTGGCTGGCCATGGTCTACGGCCAACAGATTCAGTCGGCGTATTTCCGCGTCAGCGGACTGGGCTGAGAGTCGGATCGTGGCCACCGTCCTGCGCGTCGGCCTGACCGGGGGCATCGCCAGCGGCAAGTCCACGGTACAGGATCAGTTCGTCCAGCTCGGCGTGCCGGTTCTGGATGCGGATCAAGTCGCGCGCGATGTCGTCGCACCCGGACAACCTGCACTGGCACAGATTGCAGCAACTTTCGGTGCCGATATATTGCAGGCAGACGGAACGCTGGATCGAGCACGGATGCGCCAGCGCGTGTTCGCCGACGCCGACGCGCGCCGCGCGCTCGAGGCCATTACCCACCCTGCAATCCGGCAACAAATGACGCGCTGGCTTGCGCAGCAGCAGGGCCCCTACTGCATTCTGAGCGTCGCCATCCTGGTGGAAGCCGGCATGCGTCCGCTGGTCGACCGGGTGCTGGTGGTGGATGCTGAAGAAGCCGTTCAGCTTCAGCGGCTGTGCCAGCGCGATGGCATCGATGACACGCTGGCAGGGCAAATGCTCGCGGCACAGGCCTCGCGTCAGCAGCGCCTGGAGGCGGCTGACGATGTCATATCAAACAACACCGACCTCGCCACTCTGCGCGAGGCGGTGTTGACGCTGCACCGGTTTTACCTGCGCCTCGCCGCCGGAGGAGCGCTGCATGCACCCGGCCTGCGATTGCCCATGTCCGTGATCTAAGTCACAATGTTTTTTTTCCATGTGGACGTCTGTGCGCAGTGCCGGAGGCCGGAGAATTCATCACCTTCGAGCAACCCCTAACGGAGCGGGTTCGCACCTTTCTGCGCCTTGAATTCCTGTTTGCACAGCACCGACACCACCGACAGGACGCCAGCGAGTTCGGCATCCGCGCAACACTGAATACGCTGCTGGACACGCTCGTCGTGCTGTCCCGCTCGGACCTCAAGAACGACATTCTCAAGGAGCTGACCGACCAGCACGCCCACCTGACACGGCTGGCCGCCCGGCCCGGCATTGATCAGCAGCGTCTGGACAGCATCCTGTCCGAAATCACCCGCACCCAGAACGGACTGCAGCAACTGGCGACACAGTTCGCGGGCTCATTGCTGCGTGAAAGCGATTTTCTGACCGGCATCCTCAATCGCTCGGGCATTCCGGGCGGCACCTGCGGCTTCGATCTGGCGCACTATCACTACTGGCTTTCCCAGCCGCACGAGCGCGTCCACCGCGACCTCGATGCCTGGCATGCCGATGTGCAACCGTTTGAGGACGCGATCAACCTGAACCTGCGCATGTTGCGCGCAAGCGTCGAAGCGCAGCCTTCTACTGCGCGCAACGGCATGTACGTGATTACGCCGCCAGGGCCGTGCCAGCTGATCCGGGTCTGGGTGCCCCACGACGCTGGCGTCTATCCGGAAATCAGCGCCGGTAAGCATCGCTGCACCGTGCGCTTCATGGACGCCCGAGATGCCAACGCACGTGCTCATCAGACGACGGATGACATCGCGTTTCGCATCCAGTTCTGCGCGTTGTAGTCCGATGTCGTCTTCAGCTGAACGCTTGCGGATCGCCGCATGTCCTCAATGCGGACAATCGACCCGCCTGGACCCCAGCAATCGCTGGCGTCCATTCTGTTGCGAACGCTGCAAGCTGATTGACTTGGGTGCGTGGTTCAGCGAACAGCGCGGCCTGCCGGCCGACGACGCGCCGGATGCGCTGGACCCAGGGACGACCGACGACCGGAATTGAGCCGCTGCCGGCGATTCGCCCGCGGTGCGACCTCAACGCCAGTACGCGGAAATTCCGGCCACGCCCTGCGCGTAGGCGGCGAATGCCGCTGTGAGATCTGCCGGACCGACTCCGCCGATCGCGTAAACCGGCAGCGGCACCCCGGCAGTTACGCGCTCGAATCCCGACCAACCCAGCGGCGCGGCGTGCGGGTGGGTTGTGGTCACACCGACATTCCCGAGCACCGCAGCGTCGCAGCCCAACTGCACGGCACGCTCCAGATCGCGGCGGTGGTGCGCAGAAGCAATCACCCGCTGCGCCGCCTGATCCAGCGCCTCCAGCTGATGCAGCCGCGCGGACGACAGGTGCAGACCCCACGCCCCCAGCTCGGCCACCATACCCGCATCGCGATCCAGCACCAGACGGACATCCGTACCGCGAATCGCCTCCGCCAGGCCGATCGCAATTTGTCGATAGGCCGCATCATCAAGCGCAGGCAGGCGCAACCGCAGCAGCGCGTTCCTTGGAAGTCGGGGGACGCCGGCCTGCAACTGCGTCAGCGTCGCCGTCGGCGGGCTAAAGACGTACTGCTCAGGAAGTTGCAGCGCGCAAACGATCGGCGCATCGGCAGCCAACAGCGGGAATTGCGTCAATACCTCGGGCCGACACCACGCCAACGCCTGCTGTTCGCGCCCGTGCGGTTCACCGCTCCATGCCGTTACCTTCCAGACGTCGAGCAAAACGGTTCGATTGGAATAGGCGTGCTGAAGGCGCATCAATGGTCGCGCAGCCGTGACCTGAATGCCGAGCTCCTCATGCAGCTCGCGGTCCAGTGCCGCCCGCGGACTTTCGCCTGCCTCGATCTTGCCGCCCGGAAACTCCCACTGTCCTGCAGCGATCTTGCCCATCGGGCGCTGCGCGATCAGCACGTCACCGGAGCCCGCCACCAGCACACCGCAGGCGACGGCGATGACCGGGGCATCCGCCGGCGTCATGTGCGGTATTCGGCGTTGATCTTGACGTAGTCGTAGCTCAGATCGCAGGTCCAGACGCGCGTTCGCGCCTCGCCGCGTCCAAGCCGGATCGCCACGGTGTATTCGGGTTTTGCGAACACCGCCGCCCCACGCGCTTCTGAATAGGCTGGGTCCGGCTCGCCGCCACGAATCAGCGCGACATCGTCGATGTCGATATCGATCCGGCTCACGTCCAACCCCGGCACCCCGCTGCGCCCAACGGCCGCAAGGATGCGCCCCCAGTTGGCATCGCCGGCAAATGCTGCGGTCTTGAACAGCGGGGAATGCGCCAGCGTGTAGGCCACCTGTCGAGCTTCAGCTTCGGAGCCGGCGCCGGACACCTCAACGGTGATCAGACGCGTCGCACCTTCACCATCGCGGATCACGGCCTGTGCCAACTCGACGCAGACCGCGGTGACCGCTTCGCAGACCAGCTTGAAATCGGCGTCGTCGGGCGTTAGCTCGCGACCACCAATCGCCCCGGTGGAAAACAGCACGACACTGTCATTGGTCGAGGTGTCGCCATCGACTGTTACGCAGTTGAATGACTGCGCTACAGCAGCCTGCAGGCAGCGCTGCGTCGCTTCCGCGCTCAGGCGCGCATCGGTGCCGATGAAGGCCAGCAGCGTCGCCATGTCCGGGCAGATCATGCCCGCACCCTTGGCAATCCCGGTCACGGTGATCCTGCCGGCAGCGGTGTCGATCTGACGACTGGCGCCCTTCATCACCGTATCGGTGGTCATGATGGCTTCGCCGGCGGCAAGCCAGCCGTCCTCGCACAGGCTGGATTGGGCCTGGGGCAGCGCCGCGATCATGCGGTCGTCCGGAAGCGCCTGCCCAATCACGCCCGTCGAAAACGGCAACAGCTGCCCGGCGTCACAGTTCAGCGCCGCCGCCGCGGCCGCCAGGCTACGCCGCGCCCGCTGCAGACCCTCCTGCCCGGTTCCGGCGTTGGCATTGCCGGAGTTAATCAGCAGGCCGCGCACCGGCACCCCCTTGGCCAGCACCTCGCGACAGATCTGGACCGGCGCCGCACAGAAGGCGTTGCGCGTGAACACGCCGGCAACCTGCGCCCCGGGTACCAGCTCGACCAACAGCATGTCCTTGCGACCGGGGCGCTTGATTGCAGCCTCCGCAACACCCAGGCGAGCGCCCGCGAT
>JBFFJL010000299.1:0-5129 GCA_041555955.1 Nevskiaceae bacterium | reverse complement strand
GCCAGCTGCTCGATCACGGTCTTGATCTTGGCCATCATGTCAGCGAACAGCTCACGCTCGCGATTGCTGCGCTCTTCCTGGAACTGGCGGCTCTTGTATTCGAAGTCGATCTTGCGGGTATTGAGATCCTTCTCTTTCTTCGCACGATCGGACGCCGAGAGCAGCTCTGCTTCCTTCTTGAACGACTCGATATCCTCACCGAGCTTCTTGGCTTCAGCCTGCAGATCGTTCGCACGGCGCTCGAACTCCTGCTTCATCTTCTCCTGACCCGCCTTGAATTGCGGTGACGCCTGCACCAGTTCGTTGGAACGGATGGTTGCGATCTTGTCGGCCGCGGCAAACGACGGAGTCGCAAACACAGCAGCAGCAGCAATAGCAGCAGTAGCCAGATAGGTTTTCAACATCGTCATCGTCTCTCTCGTTTCAATTTAGTTATGGGTCAAGCAACAGCCTGTTCACTCGGGCCTAAAAGCCCGAACCGAAGGTAATCTGGAATCGATCGGTACGATCGCTAGACACACTATTCAGCGGGTATGCGTAGCTCAGGTCAAGCAAACCCAGGAAAGGTGTGAACCAGGAGAATGCCAGACCGGCTGACTGACGCAAATCGCCGGCGGCAAAGTCGCCAGGTTCGGCAAAGACGTTGCCCATGTCGAAGAACGCGGACATCCGCGTCGACTTGCCGTCGCTCTCGATCGGCAGCGGAATGATCAACTCAGCCTGAGCCGTGGTGCGCAACTTGCCGCCATAGGGATTGCCGAACGGTGTGTCCAGAGGACCCAGCGAACCGTCGCGGTAACCGCGCACCGTGCGCGGACCGCCAGCAAAGAAGTTCTCATACGGCGGCACGTCACTATCGCTGCCATAGCCATCGACGTAGCCGACCGATCCGGTCAGCTCTGCGGTGAACTTGAACGGCAGCGGGATGTAGGCCTGACTGCGATAGCTCAGATTGAAGTACTCGATATCGCTGCCCGGAACCGAGATGTCGGCATTCAGCGAGTGCGATGCACCCCGCGTTGCAAAGAACGTGCGATTACGCGAGTCGTAACTGATTCCGGTGCGAATCTGATAGGTCGCGAAACGCGTGCCATTGCGCACGACGAAGTCCAGAACCTCGTCGGAGGTGCTCGCCGGGAAAGTCTCCAGCGCAACTTCCTCAACGCCGACACCGGCACGCAGTGCCACGTATTCCGACAACGGAATGCCGTAAATCAGATTGGCGCCCAGGATGTTGGAATTGAAGCCCGACGAATAACGGATCACCGACTCGGATTCGCGGTACGACAGCGACACGGTCTGGCTGATGCCGTCTTCGGTGAAGTACGGATCGGTCCAGCCCAGATTGATGCTGCGCGTAACGGTGTTGTTTTCGACCGAGGCGTTGATTCGATTGCCTGAGCCGAGGAAGTTGGTGTGCGTGACCTGCCCGGTGATCAGGAAGCCCTGTGCTCCGGAATAACCGACGCCGAACTGCACCGAGCCGGGCGGGCGTTCCTTGACCTTGAACTGCACATCGACCAGATCATCGGAGCCGGGCACCGGACGCGTATCGACCTCGGCATCTTCGATGAAAGGCAGCCGCGCCAGACGTACACGCGAACGTTCGACCGCGGACTTTGAAAACGGCGCCGCCTCGAGCTGACGCATCTCACGCCGCAGCGTCTCGTCGTTGGTCCCGGTATTGCCGACAAAGGCGATCCGGCGCACATAGGCGCGCTTGCCAGGCTTGATGAAGTAATTGATGCTGACCTGCTTTCCGTCCTCATCCAGTTCCGGCAGCGGCGTGACTTCCGCAAACGCATAGCCGACGTCGGACAACGCGGCCTCGATACGATCAGCCGTCGCGGTCGCTTCCTTGCGCGAGAAACGCTCGCCGGTGCGCGTCGTCGTCAGCGCTTCGAGAAATACATCGTTCAGAATCGTCTCGCCCGAGAATCGATGATCCTTGACCGTGTAGACATCGCCTTCGCTGACGTTGACGGTGACGTAGATCGACTCCTTGTCCGGGGTCAGCGCGACCTGAACCGAATCGACGTTGAACTTCAGATAGCCGCGATCCTGATAGTAGGACTGCAGCTTTTCCAGGTCGCCGACCAGCTTCTGCTTTGAATAGCGGTCACTGCGCTGGAACGGCATCCAGTTGGTCGAACGCAACTCGAACTGATCGATCAATTCCTGATCGTCGAACACTGTGTTGCCGAGGACATTGATATCGGTGATCTTGGTGACCCGACCTTCTGTCACTTCGATATTGAGGCTGACCCGGTTGTTCGGCTCTTCGGTGACCTTAGAGTCGATCGCAACATCGTAGTAGCCATTCGAGTAGTACTGTCGGCGCAGCTCCTGCTCGACCTGATCCAGCAGATCTCGACGGAACAGCTCTCCTTCGGCAAGACCCAGGTTCTTCAGCGATTCGTCCAGTTCGTCGCCGCCGACCTTGTCGTTGCCTTCGATCTTGAAACTCGAAATCGCCGGGCGTTCCTTCAGACGCACAATCAGCGAACTGCCGTCGCGCTCAACCTGTACGTCCTGAAACAGACCCGATGCGTACAACGACCGGATCGCCTGCCGCGTCGTCGCGGTATTGGCCTCGTCTCCGACCGCAAGCGGCAAATAGGTCAGAACCGTTCCGATTTCCAGACGCTGAAGGCCTTCGGCCTTGATCTCGGTAATGGTGAACGGATCGAATGCATAAGCCTGTGCCGTCAGCACAAGCGCGGCCGCCGCGCAGGCAATAGCGGTCCTTGAGAATTTGTTTTTTCTTGTCACCGCTTCGTCGACTTCTAGAGTGTGATCAATTCAACAGGCGCACAATATCGTTGTAGAACGCCAGCCCCATCAGCAATGCCAGCAGCGTAAGCCCCAAGCGTTGACCCGCTTCCTGTGTCCGTTCGGAAACGGGCGAGCCCTTGACTGCCTCAACCGCGTAATACAACAAATGTCCTCCGTCCAGCACGGGCACGGGCAACAAATTCAACACGCCCAGGCTAATACTGACGATCGCCATGAAGCTCAGGAAAGATACCACCCCGCCCTGCGCCGAGAACCCTGCAGCTTGCGCGATCTGGATCGGACCACTGACGTTGCGTACAGACACGTCTCCGGTCACCATCCGCCCAAGCATGCGCAGCGTCAAAGATGATATGCGCCAAGTCTGCGCAACTGCCTCCGGCATCGCCTCGAACACCCCGAGACGGTCGACGGCGCGCAAATCCTGCCACAAGTCCCCCGGGTTCGCTACGCTGGCGCCGAATCGGCCATAGACATGACCTTCGTTCCCCAGCTGACCGATGATCGTGGTACGGGTCTGCTCCGCACCATCGCGCTTGATTCGCACCTGCGCCACTTCGCCGGGATGCGCCTTGACCCAGTTGGCCCACTGCTGCCATGACGCGATCGGCTGGTCGTTGACGCTCAGCAGCTCGTCCCCAACCTCAAAGCCCGCTTTGTCTGCCGCTTCGCCGGCAACGATCTGTTCCAGCACCGCAGGAATCGGCGGCTGGTAAGGGTTCAAACCGAGATCATCAAACAGAAATTCCGGGTCGACTCTCACCCCGTCCAGATCAATCACCGCCTCACGCATCTGGCCATCCGACGCCTTGATCGTCAAACGCAGCGGACCGCGATCCAGGACACGGCCGATCAGTTCGGTGCGCAACTGCGTCCAGGTCTGAACGGTGTCGCCCTCGACCGCAACGACCTCATCCATCTGCTGCAACCCGGCCTGTGCCGCAGCACTCTGCGCGAGTGGCTGCGTCAGCACAGGGCGATAGCCCTGGATGCCGACGATATATACGGCCCAGTACAACAGTATGGCCAGACCAAAATTGAACAACGGGCCCGCAGCGACGATTGCAATGCGCCGTCCAACCGTCGCGTTATTGAACGCCAACGGACGATCACCTGGCGCAACAGCCTGCTCGCGCTCGTCGAGCATCTTGACGTAGCCACCCAGGGGCACCGCCGCGATCACCCATTCGACGCCATCACGACTACGGTGCGTCCACAGCGGCCGTCCAAAACCAATCGAGAAGCGCAGCACCTTGACGCCACAGCGGCGGGCGACCCAGTAGTGGCCAAACTCATGGAACGCCACCAGTACCGCGATGGCAACGATGAAACCGCCAATCGACCAGGCGAGATCAGGCATGCAGAGCCTCCAGCGCGATCTCTCTGACCCGAGCATCCGCGTGCAGGATTTCATCCAGAGCTCGCCCCTGACCCAGCGCTTCGCCGTGAACCTTGGACATCGTGTGTTCGATCAACTCCGCAATCCCCAAATAAGGCAGCTGCCCGTCCAGAAACGCTTGGACAGCGATTTCGTTCGCTGCGTTCAATGCCAGCGGGGCAATGCCGCCGGATTCCAGTGCAGCTCGCGCCAGCCCCAGACACGGGAAGCGGCGCAGGTCCGGCGCCTCGAAGTCAAAGCGGCCGAGCGCAGGCAGATCGAGTGGCTCAACGCCAGACGTCCAGCGCTCGGGCCACGCCAGGGCATGGGCGATTGGAACACGCATATCGGACTGGCCAATCTGCGCCAACATCGAGCCGTCGACATATTCGACGATCGAATGAATCGCACTCTGCGGATGGATGACGATCTCGATCTGCGATGACGTCACGCCATAGAGGATGGCCGCCTCGATCAGTTCCAGGCCTTTGTTCATCATCGTCGCCGAGTCGACCGAAATCTTCTGCCCCATCACCCAGTTCGGATGTCGCACCGCCTCGGCCGGCGTCACGGATGCCAACTGCTCCAGCGGGGTCTGCCGGAACGGCCCACCGGAAGCGGTCAAAGTCAGTCGACGCACACCGGGCGGCGGCGTTCCGCACTGACTCCCCGGCGGCAGGCACTGAAAAATGGCGTTGTGCTCGGAATCGATGGGCAGCAGCAGCGCACCGGCACGCCGCGTCTCCTCGAGCACCAAGGCTCCCGCCATCACCAGCGGCTCCTTGTTGGCGATCAGCACCCGCTTGCCGGCGCGCACTGCGGCCAGCGTCGGCAGCAATCCTATCGCGCCAACGATCGCCGACATCACCTGATCAGCGTCCGGCAGCGCGGCAGCGATCGCGGACGCATCCGGTCCACCCAGGACTTCAACCGCCAAACCCAGCTCACCGAGCCGGCG
>JBFFJL010000298.1:0-5136 GCA_041555955.1 Nevskiaceae bacterium | reverse complement strand
CGTAGCCCTGCCGCCAGTGATCCTTCCAGACCCACCAGCCGATGTCATGGCCGACACTGCGATCCAGCGGCTGCGCGCCGGCGACGCCGATCAGCTCGCCACCTTCGCGCAGACACAGTGCGGCCATGCACATGCCGCTGCGCGCGAGATGGTCAGCCTGGCGCTGGAAGAATCCGTCAATCTGGGATTCAGTCCAGACCGCGCCGGTGATGAAGCGCATCATTTCTGCGTCCGCGACGAAACGCGCGAAGCCGCTGCGGTCCGTGTCGGTCCACGGGCGGATCCACAGGCGTGGGGTCAGAATCTGATAGTTCGACATGGTCGGGGCGGGCGTAGTATCGATTCAGTCTAGAATTGTCGCAGCTCAATCTGCAGCCGACCACCGCCCGGAACCGCTCATGCGCCAGTATCTCGACCTCATGCGCCACGTGCTCGATCACGGAGTCCACAAGGAGGACCGTACCGGTACCGGTACGCGTTCGGTGCTGGGCTACCAGATGCGGTTTGATCTGGCTGAAGGCTTTCCGCTGGTCACCACCAAGAAACTGCATCTGCGCTCGATCATTCACGAGCTGCTGTGGTTCCTGCGCGGTGATACCAATATTGCCTACCTGAAGGAGAACGGCGTCTCGATCTGGAACGAGTGGGCCGATGCCAATGGTGAGCTCGGTCCGGTCTACGGCAAGCAGTGGCGGTCGTGGCCGACGGTCGATGGGCGATCGATCGATCAGATGCAGCTGTTGCTGGATCAGATCCGCGGCAATCCGGACTCGCGGCGGCTGATCGTGTCAGCCTGGAATGTCGGTGAGCTGGACCAGATGGCCCTGATGCCGTGTCATGCGTTCTTCCAGTTCTACGTCGCCGAAGGGCGCTTGTCGTGCCAGCTGTATCAACGCAGCGCGGATATCTTTCTGGGCGTGCCGTTCAATATTGCGTCCTACGCCTTGCTGACGATGATGGTGGCTCAGGTGACCGACCTGCGCGTCGGCGATTTCGTCTGGACCGGCGGTGACTGTCATCTGTACAGCAACCACCTGGAACAGACCCGTGAGCAGTTGTCGCGCACGCCGCGAGCCTTACCTAAGATGACGCTCAATCCGGAAGTGCGCGATCTGTTCGCGTTCCGCTACGAGGATTTCACGTTGTCCGACTATGAGCCGTGGCCGCACATCAAGGCGCCGGTCGCGGTTTGACCATGGGGGTTCCGATGACATCGAGGTTGTCTCAGGTTGTAGCTACCGCGCGACCGAATTTCATGGTGCTTTCACCGCTATGCGTGTTGCTGGGCATTGCGGCGGCGATCCATCAAACCGGATCAATTGATCCCGGACTGACAGTACTGGTGCTGCTTGGCGGCACGCTGGCGCATGCGGCGGTCAATCTGCTCAACGAGTACGAGGATTTCCGCTCGGGTCTGGACGCGATCACCTTGCGCACGCCGTTCAGCGGTGGCAGTGGGACCTTGCCGGCGCATCCGGACGCGGCGTCGGCCACCTTGCTGGCGGGCATGGCGTGTCTGGTGGCGACGGCAGGCATCGGGCTCTATGTGGCCTGGGTCCGTGGTCCGGGCATCGTGCCTTTGGGCATGCTGGGTCTGGTGATCGTCGTCGCCTACACTCGCTGGATCACGCGGAGTCCGTTGCTGTGCCTGCTGGCGCCCGGCGTCGGCTTTGGTCCGCTGATGGTGATCGGTACCGCTTACGTGCTGACCGGCCGCTATGATCCGATCGCGGTGATTGCCTCACTGGTGCCTTTTTTCTTGGTCAGCGATCTGCTGCTGATCAATCAGTTCCCCGATGTTGAGGCGGACCGGCAGATTGGCCGGCGTCACTTGCCGATCGTGATTGGACGCGTGGCCAGTGCACGCATCTATGCCGCTTTTGTGCTGGCGCCATACGCCGTGATCGGCGCTGCCTGTGCTGCCGGAGTGTTTCCGCTGACCGCAGCTGTGGCGTTGCTGGCTTTGCCTGCGGCGGTGATTCTGGCGACACAGGTGACGCGCCGCGCGCAGGACGACCAGGCACTGATGCCGATGCTTGGGCTCAACGTGGCGGTGGTGCTGGGCACCATTCTGTTGCTCGCACTGGGACTGATGTTGTAGCGCATGTCGCGGATGCGCCCGGTGGGTTCAGCGCTCGTAGTGTTGTCGATGATGGGGGCGGCCGTGGTCGCGCTGCTGACCGCGTGCTCTGGCGGGCCGTATCCGCTGGGTAACATCAAGACCCTGTTCCCCGATCCGCCGCAGCCGCGGGATGCCACCTATCAGGTGGACGACCGGACAATGCACTACGTTGAAATGCCGGGGACAGGACCCACGCGGATTCTGTTCATTCACGGCAGCCCCGGCAGCTGGGAAGCCTGGGCGGCCTATCTGCGCGATCCTGCGCTGCAGCGGCTGGGCACGCTGATCGCACCGGATCGTGCCGGTTATGGTGGATCGGTCGGGCCCGCGGATCCGAACATCGCAGGGCAGGGCAGGCTGTTGGCGCCGCTGCTGGGCCAGGGCGAGGCTTCGACTATCGTCGTCGGCCATTCGCTCGGCGGTCCGATTGCAGCGCAACTGGCGCTCGACTATCCGCAGCAGGTCCGCGCTGCGGTGCTGATTGCGCCGTCGATGGCGCCCGAATATGAGTATCCACGCTGGTACAACCGATTGGGCGCCACCTGGCTTGCACGCTGGCTTGCGCCCGACGAATTGCTGAAGTCCAATGCCGAGATGCTGCCGCTGAGTGAGGAATTGCAGGCGCTGATGCTGCGCTGGTCCTCGCTGCGGGTTCCGACGGTGGTAATCCAGGGCGTGCGTGACCGACTGGTCGATCCGCGTACGGCGGATTTCGCCGAACGCGTGCTGCCCGCGCGATGGACGCGAATCGAGCGACTGGCCGATGCCGGACATTTCGTGCTGTGGAAGCAGCCCTGGATCGTCGTGAATGCGATCGAGGCGGTGAATCGGCAGGCGACGCTGGGCACACCCCGTCATCCCTAGGCACAATGCCCGCATGCTCAGTCTGATTGCTGCACTCGACCGCAACCGTGTGATCGGCCGCAACGGCGACCTGCCGTGGCGACTGCCGGATGACCTCCGTCACTTCAAGCGACTCACACTGGGAAAAACCGTGCTGATGGGGCGCAAGACCTGGGTCTCGCTGGGGCGCCCGCTGCCGGAGCGCGACAACTGGGTGATCAGCCGCGATCCGGCCTTCCATGCCGAAGGTGCGCGCGTGTTTCGCAGTCTGGACGCCGCCCTGCAGGCGCACGAGTCGTCGCAGGAGCTGATGGTGATCGGCGGCGCCGAGTTGTACCGGCAACTGTTGCCGCGTGCGGACCGGCTCTATCTGACCGAAGTCGATGCCGAAGTCGATGGAGACGCCTGGTTTCCTGAATTCGATCGTGCAGGATGGCGGGAAAGTGCGCGTGAATCGCATGCGGCGGACGAGCGCCATGCCCATGCGTTTGCCTTCGTGACGCTGGATCGAACGTCGTGAAGCATCTGGCAACGGCATTGCTGTTGCTGATTTCCCTGCCGTTGTTCGCGGATGACGCGTATCCGACCATCGTCGAGATCGCGTTCGAGGGCAATGAAATCACCCGGCCGCCGGTGATGTTGCGTGAAATGGTGGTGACGGTCGGCGATCCTGCCGATCCGGCGCGGATCGAGAAAAGTCGCCAGGGCATCCAGGATCTGGGACTGTTCCGGCGCGTCAATTTGCGCCAGGAGCCGGTCGAGGGGGGCGTGCGTCTGGTGTTCAGTGTTGACGAGCGTTTTTATTTCCTGCCGTTGCCACGCGGCGACGTCAAGAGCGATGGACGCTATTCCTATGGCGCGCAATTGCGCTGGGATAATGTAGCCGGTCGCAATCACTCGCTGTACGTGCTGGCCGAGCAGGAAGACCGCAAACGGCAGGACATCGGCAAGGAGACCAATTTTGTCGCCAGCTATCGGGCCCCGTTTGTGTTCGGGTCTCCCTACGCGGTGAGTGGTGGGTTCGGCTACACCACGCGACCGGTGGAGGGGGAACTTGGCGAATATACCGAGGATTTTCGCACGGTCTCGCTGCGCGGCTCGCGCACCTACTCGGATGGCGCCGCGAGTCAGGGCTACACCGTTGGCGTGGGCCTCAGCTGGGCTCAGCAGCGGACTTCCGGTGAATTTGCGCGGCCAGCCTATGGTGACGCGCTGGCGCCGGGGATGCAGATCCGCTATCGCGATTTTCACAATCGCATCTACAGCGAGACCGGGCGCTGGTGGTCGGTCAGCTTCGAGGGCGCACACCGTGAGCTGGGCAGCGACTACAACTACACCGAATGGAACGCGGCCTACGCAAAGTATTTCGACGTCGGCTCGCTGGAACATCAGACCGTGCATCTGAAGGCGTACACCGGCATGTATTTCAGCGGTCCGGACGAGGTGCGTCGGTATGGTCTGGGCGGCTCGTCAGCGCTGCGCAGCTACGACAGCAACTTCATCGAAGGCAACGGCTATTACTATCTGACAGCCGAATACGCGCGGCCGCTGTACTGGCGCTGGTTGCGGGGCGCGGTGATCGCGGAGGCGGGCAATGTCTTTGCGCATCCGGAAGACACCCGTTTTGACAAGGTCTACAGCAGTCTCGGCGTGGCGTTGCGCCTGCGTCTGACGCACTTCGTCGATTTCGAGGTCGAGATTGGATATTCGTATTCCCTTGATGGCTCCGGTGCGCGAGTCTTCGCCGGCAGGATATGATTGTCCCAAGGCAGCCTCAAGGGTTTGCTATGCTTCGGCGTCATTCAGCACGATCACACGGAGGGATGCATGGCCGAGATCCAGGCGCAGTTCGAGCAGGCACAAAAAGATGTCAAGACGCTGACCAAGCGTCCGGACAACAACGACATGCTGTTTCTCTACGCACACTTCAAGCAAGCCAGCGATGGTGACGTCAAAGGCAGCCGTCCCGGCATGCTGGATATGGTCGGGCGCGCAAAGTACGACACCTGGGCCAAGCTCAAGGGCACCAGCAGTGACAAGGCGATGCGGCTGTACATCGACAAGGTCACCAGTCTGTTGAAATCTCACACGTGAAGCGCAACGACGCCGGGGCTAGCCCGGCGTCGTTTTTGAAGCAGGATTCATGCGCCTGCCTCTGTCCGGAGCGCAGG
>JBFFJL010000297.1:0-5150 GCA_041555955.1 Nevskiaceae bacterium | reverse complement strand
CTTGAGCAAGTGGATGGTCCCCAGCCTTCAGGCGGCTCTCGGGGAGGGTAACGTCATGGAGACACCGCCGACGATGGCAGCAGAAGACTTTTCCTTCTACGCTCAGGAGATGTGCGGTGTGCTGGTTCAGAGGTGGAACGATTCGCCGAGGTAGACCTTGCGGACGGTTTCGTTCTGTAGCAGCACGTCCGGCGCGCCGTCGGCGATGACTTGGCCTTCGGCCAGGATGTAGGCACGGCGGCAGATGCCGAGGGTTTCGCGGACATTGTGGTCGGTGATCAGCACGCCGATACCGCGTTCGCTCAGGTGATGAACGATGGCCTGAATGTCCGCTACCGCGATCGGATCAACGCCCGCGAAGGGTTCGTCGAGCAGAATGAAGTGCGGATTCGCCGCGAGTGCCCGGGCGATTTCCACACGCCGCCGCTCGCCGCCGGACAGCGACTGACCTTCGGCTTCGCGGATATGCGTGATGTGCAATTCGCCCAGCAGGCGATCAAGCTCGACTTTGCGCTGACTGCGCTTGAGATCGTCGCGCAGTTCGAGGATCGCCAGGATATTGTCAGCCACCGAGAGCTTGCGGAACACGCTGGCTTCCTGCGGCAGGTAGCCAATGCCCATGCGCGCGCGCGTGTGCATCGGCAGTGCGGTGATGTCGCGGTCGTTCAGTAGAATGCGACCGCTGTCGGCGCCGACCAGGCCCACGATCATGTAGAACGAGGTGGTCTTGCCGGCGCCGTTGGGGCCGAGCAAGCCGACGATTTCGCCCGCCTCCAGATTCAGGGACACATCGCGCACCACGGTGCGCTTCTTGTACCGCTTGAACAGGTTTTCTGCGACGAGCCGGGATGTCACGGCGTTTCTCCGCGGCCGTCAATTGCGGCAGGCGTGCTGTCCGGAGCCGGCGTCGGCGCGGGGGCAGTTTCCTGCATGTCGTCGTGTTGTGGCGGTTGAATCACGATGCGGACCTGGCCGCTCTCTCCGCCGGAGGCGCGAATTCGGCGCTCCGCCACGATGTAGTCGATCTGCTCGCCGTTGATCTGATCGCTGCCGCGCACCAGCTCGGCGGTGCCAGTCAGGCGGACGACACCCGTGCGCGAGTCGTAATCGATCTGCAGTGCCCGCGCGCTGACCGGCTGTGCGGTCAAGCCCTCGGCGCCAGCGACGCCACGATGGTTCAAGTGGGCCGGCGAGCCGGTGATGTGTGCCTCGAAATTGTTGCCCGCGCCCTGAGTGACGGTCATGCTGCTGCCGCGCAACTGCAGATTGTCCGAGCTGAGCGAAACGCTGCCGCTGTACTGCGCTGTGCCGCCCTGAACCCACTCTGCGCGGTCCGCTGTCAGCGTGACTGGGCCGGTGGGGCGCAGCGCGTTGAGTTCATCGCGCGAACTGGCTTGTGCATACACACTGCCGCATGCAGTGGCCAGAGCGGCGGCCAGAGCAAGTCCCAGGCGCCTACTGCAGCGGTGCATGGCGCACCTCGACTTGATCCAGAAATTCCACGCGTTCTCCCGTCCAGTCTGCCTGCATGCCGACAGCGTTCAGGCTGCGTCCCGGCGCTTCGGCGCGAACGGCAACTGGGCTGCTGATCGTGCGCGCGTCAAAATTCACCCACAGCTGCGGTGTGTGCAAAGTCACATCATCCTGTTGCGGCGCTTGTCCGTCGACAATGACACTTGGCTCGAGCAACAGGCGCTTCTGGCCTGCGGGAACATTGCCGCGAGCTGCCGTCAGCAGCCACGCGCCCTGATCGCCGCCGAGGTGCCGTACCGACACGGTCTGCAGTTGCATCGAGGCATCATCGAAATAGTCGACGCTGTCCGCAGTCACTTCAAACAAGGCGGCGCCGGTATCGTCATGGCGCATCCATTCCGCGCCCTCGAGATGGTAGCGGGGGCGCTCGACGGCTGCCTCCGGTTCCACCATTTCCTGCGGCTGGAATCCGCGTAGTGTCAGCCACACGGACAACGCCAGTAACAGGGCCAGGCCCGGCAACAGGACGGCGTTGCGCGGCACGTCAGTAAGACAGGCGCTGCTGCGCCGAAAGGATCAGGTCAATCGCCTCGCGTACGGCACCATGGCCGCCGCTGTAGCGGCTGACCCAGTGCGCGCTATCGAGTGCGCAGGGATGCGCGTCGGCGACGGTCATTGCCAGGCCCACGCGGCGCAGCAGCGGCAGATCGGGGACGTCGTCGCCGATGTGCGCACACTCGGCGTCGGTCAGGCCCAGTTCGGCACGGATGCGCAGATACGCGGGTTCCTTGTCTTCGGTATCGAGGGCAATGTGATCAATTCCCAGCCACTGCAGGCGCTGACGCATGGATTCGGACGGACGCCCGCTGATGACGGCGACATGCAGGCCCTGCTTCAGCGCCAGCTTGATGCCGTAACCGTCGCGAACGTAGTTGGTCTTGGTTTCCTCGCCATTGGGGCCGATGTAGAGCTTGCCGTCGGTCAGTACGCCGTCGATATCGAGGAACACGCAGCGAATGGCCTGCGCCCGCTGGCGGATCTGGGCTTCGTCGGGGCGGGTCATCACACCACTCCGGCGCGCAACAGATCGTGCATGTGCACAATACCGACCAGATGCTGATCGGCGTCCTTGACCAGTAGCGCAGTGATCTTGTGCTGCTCCATCATCGCCACGGCTTCGGCTGCCAACTTGTCCGGCGTGATCGAGTGGCCGCCCGCGGTCATGACATCGGCGATCGAGGCGGTACGCACGTCGATGCCCTGATCGAGGACGCGGCGCAGATCGCCGTCGGTGAACAGGCCGATGACCTTGCGCTCGTTGTCGAGCACGGTGGTCATGCCCAGACCCTTGCGTGTCATTTCCAACAGTGCGGCGGTCAATGGCGTGTCCGTTGCGACCACCGGGAGTCGTTCGCCGCGCTGCATCACGTCTGAAATCTTCAGCAGCAGGCGTCGGCCCAGCGAGCCGCCCGGATGTGACAGCGCGAAATCCTCGGGGGTGAAGCCGCGGGCTTCGAGCAGTGAGACGGCCAGCGCATCGCCCATCGCCAGGGTGGCAGTCGTGCTCGCGGTCGGCGCCAGATTCAGCGGGCAGGCTTCCAGTGCGACCGAAACGTCGACATGCACGTCAGCCGCCTGCGCCAGGGTTGACTGCGGCTTGCCGGTCATCGCGATCATCGGAGCCCGCATGCGTTTGAACAATGGCAACAGGGTGATCAGTTCAGCGGTTTCGCCGGAGTAGGAGATTGCCAGCACCACGTCCTGGCGCGTGATCATGCCGAGATCGCCATGACTGGCTTCGCCGGGATGGACGAAGAACGCCGGGGTGCCGGTCGAGGCCAGCGTCGCCGCCAGCTTGCCGCCGATATGTCCGGATTTACCCATGCCCGTGACGACAATGCGTCCCTGACAGCCGAGCATGATCTTGCATGCACGAACGAAACTGTCGTCGACGCGGTTGAGCAGCGCGGTCAACGCGTCGCGTTCGATTTCCAGTGCACGGCGCCCCAGTGCTTTGAGTTTTTCAGGATCCATGTCGAGCCGGTTCTAGCCGGAGGCTGAGGAGGACAGCAGTATAAGGGTGTACGCGATGTAAACGCCGAGGAGCAGGGCGCCGTCCACGCGTTCGACTTTCAATGGGTGACCGCGCAGTCCCGAGGCGGAGGCGAACAGCAACAGCATCGTTGCGATCATGATCGGGATGTCGCGCCACAACAGCATGCTGTCCGGAATCGTGCCGGGTGAGATCAGCGCAGGGGCGATCAGGATCGCCAGAATGTTGAACAGGTTGGAGCCGAGAATGTTGCCGATGGCGATGTCGTGCTCGTTCTTGAGCAGGCCGGTGACACTCGCGGCCAGTTCCGGCAGGCTGGTCCCGACGGCAACAATGGTCAGGCCGATCACCAGGTCGGACACGCCCATCATCCGGGCCAGGTTGACTGCGCCCCAGATCAACAGCTGCGACGAAGCGACCAGCAGGAGCAGGCCGAGCACGATCCAGAACAGCGCGCGTCCGGAACTGATGGCCGGGGGTATTTCTGCGGCTAATTCACTCGCCAGCGGGTCGGCCACGCCGCGTTTGGCCGCGCGCACGCTCCAGACCAGGAACGCCATCAGGCCGATTGCCAGCAGCAGACCGTCGATGCGCGTCAGCGCGCCGTCCAGCACCATCAGCAGCAAGGCGACACTCGCTGCCAGCGCCATCGGCAGCTCGCGGCGCAGGATGCCGGAGCGTACGTCCAGCGGGCGGATCAATGCGCAGATGCCGAGAATCAAGGCGACGTTGGCGATGTTCGAGCCCACCGCATTGCCCAGAGCGATGCCGCTGTTGCCTTCGATCGACGCCATCGTCGAGACCGCCAGCTCCGGGCTGGATGTGCCGAAGCCGACCACGACCATGCCGATCACCAGCGGCGACAGACCTGCAGCCCGGGCCAGACCGGAGGCGCCCAGTACGAAGCGATCGGCGGACCAGACCAGCAGCGCGAGACCTGCGACAACGGCGGCGACTGACAGAAACATGGGAGGGACGGTGATCGGAGGAACGGAATCTTAGCGGATGCTGCCGCGGCAGATGTTGCCGCGCCCTGTGACGTTCGGTATGGCCTATGACGGCGGTGTGGTACCGCGCAGCTGCGCGTACGCAGCGAGCGCCCGCTCGCGGCTGGCGCGCAGATCGACGATTGGTGCCGGGTAGCCCGGCGTCCGGGCCTGCATCAACCACGGCGCGTGGCGTCGCGCTGACGCCGGGTGCGGGATATGCCGGTCGCGCGAAGTAGTAGCCCTGGCCGTAGTTGGCCCCGCAGTCGACGACGACCTTCATCTCGGTTTCCTGCTCGATGCCCTCGGCAACCACCTGCGCCCCGAGCTCGTGGCAGAGCCGCACGATGTGGCGAACCAAGATCTGCGCGCGACGGTCGTCGGCAAGGTCCGCAATCAACGTTCGATCCAGCTTCACGATCTCCGGATTGAGGTCGACGATGTACTTCAAGTTCGAGTAGCCGGCGCCGAGATCATCGACCGCAAGCGATACGCCTTTGCCGCGGATCTCGCGAAGGACGCTGTGACAGTACGCGAAGTGAGTCAGCGGGACCGATTCGGTCACCTCGAGATAGATCGGCTGGTCATGTGTGAAGATCGGGTCGTCAGGCTGAACGAGCCACGACTCGTCGAACTCG
>JBFFJL010000296.1:0-5166 GCA_041555955.1 Nevskiaceae bacterium | reverse complement strand
GCTGCTGTGCGCCTGCGCCGGCGCGCCGCCGCCGGAGCCGCCGCGTCTGGCACAGGAGGCGCCCAGCGGTGCGCGCGGCACCGCGTGCAGCATTCACTGCGACGACCGCGACTACTCCGCACGGTGCCCGCGCAATGCCGCGCCGGTGTGCCAGTGTGAATCGAAGCCTTACGCCTACTGCATGCTGGTCGACGCGCCGCAGTGAGCGGCGCTATCCACGCTCAGTTGAAGTTGCGCCCCTCATCGACGAGGCGCTGCAGCAGCGGCGCCGGCGTCCAGAACGCGGCATCAGCACCCGGCAGCGCGGCGAATTCCCGCATGCTCTGAGCAACCTTCTGCAGTCCGACCATATCGGCATAGAGCATCGGGCCGCCGCGATGAGACGGAAAGCCGTAGCCGTTCAGATAGACCATGTCGATGTCTGAAGCCCGCTGGGCAATGCCTTCTTCGACGATCCGCGCGCCCTCGTTGACCAGCGCGTAGACCAGGCGCTCGACGATTTCGTTGTCGGAAATCGCACGTGGCGTGATGCCGGCTTCCTGGCGGTACGTGACAATCAGCTGCTCGACTTCGGCATCCGGATGCGCCGTGCGGTCGCCGGCTTCGTAGCGGTACCAGCCCTTGCCGGTCTTCTGACCGTAACGGCCGGCTTCGCACAGGCGGTCAGCGATCACCGATCGTGGCATCTCGGGGTGCTCGGCGTAGTGGCGCTTGCGCACGTACCAGCCGACGTCGTTACCGGCCAGATCGCTCATGCGGAATGGCCCCATCGCCATGCCCCACCGTTCCACCGCGGCGTCGACCTGTTGCGGCAAAGCGCCCTCGGCCAGCAGTTGCAGCGCCTGTGCGCTGTACTGGTGAATCATGCGGTTGCCAATGAAGCCGTCGCAGACGCCAGCGACCACCGGCAGCTTGCGGATGCGCGCGGCCAGTTTCATGACGGTTGCCAGCACGTCCTTGGCGGTTTTCTCCCCGCGCACGACTTCGAGCAGACGCATGACGTTGGCCGGCGAGAAGAAGTGCGTACCGACGACGTCCTGTGGTCGTTGGGTGAACCCAGCAATCTGGTTGACGTCCAGCGTCGAGGTGTTGGTCGCCAGAATCGCACCGGGTTTCATGACCCGATCCAGGGTCTCGAACACGGTCTTCTTGACGTCCATATCCTCGAACACCGCTTCGATCACGATGTCGGCGTCGCCGATCTCGGCGTAGTCCAGGGTGGGCTGGATCAGTGCCATGCGCGCATCGAGCTTGTCCTGCGTCAGCTTGCCGCGTTTCAGCGCGCGCTCGTAGTTCTTGCGAATCACCGCAAGGCCGCGCTCCAGCGCTTCCGGCTTGAGCTCCAGCACCTTGACCGGAATCCCGGCGTTGGCGAAATTCATCGCAATGCCGCCCCCCATGGTGCCGGCGCCGATGACGGCCGCCAAACGGATATCGCGCAGTGGCGTGTCGGCCGGGACGTCGGCGATCTTGGCTGCAGCGCGTTCACCAAAAAAGGCGTGTCGCAGTGCGCGCGATTCAGGCGTCCGCACCAGTGCGGCAAAGGCCGTCAGTTCGGTGGCGAGTCCCTGATCAAATGGCATTGTCACCGCAGCGGCAATCGCGTCGATGCATTTCAGCGGCGCCGGGAATGGGCTACCGGACCGGACAATCTGCGCGCGCGCGCCTTCGATTTTTTTCAGGGCCGCTTGCGGGTCTTCGACCGCGCGATCACGAATCCGCGGCAGTGGCCTCGGGCCGGCGGCGAGTTCCGCAGCCCGCGTCAGCGCATGCTGCAGCAAGTTTGTGTCGACGACGGCATCGAGCAGTGCTGAGCCGGCCATGGCACGGGCCGGCACGATGGCGCCGGTCACGATCATGTTCAAGGCGGTTTCGATCTTGACCACGCGCGGCAGACGCTGCGTGCCGCCTGCTCCTGGCAATAAACCCAGCCGCACTTCGGGCAGGGCGATCTGTGCGGTGCTCAGCGCGACACGACCGTGACAGCCGAGTGCCAGTTCCAGGCCGCCGCCCATGCACGCGCCGGAGATTGCGGCAACGACCGGCTTTTGCGCGCGTTCGATCGTGGCAATGACGGTGTGCAGGTTCGGTTCGGCCAGCATTTTCGGGGTGCCGAATTCGCGGATGTCGGCACCGCCGGAAAACGCCTGAGGGCTTCCAATCAGCACCACCGCGTCGACCGCCGGATCCGACATGGCACGCTCGACACCCTCGACCAGATCGCTGCGCAGATCCTGCCCGAGACCGTTGACCGGAGGGTTGTTCATGGTGATCACGGCGGCACGGTTCTTAACGTCGTAGCGGCTCACGCGCATGGCGGCACTTCCTCTGATAACAGGTCGAAAGGGAGCGAGCCTAGTGCGGCAGCGACGCGGGAGGCAAATGAAATCGTCGCATTGCGCGGCATTCGACGCGGTAATAGCGATAACCGGAAGGCATTAGAGCGGCAAATGGTTGCCGATGCGACCGCTGCATTTGTCGACGGCGTCCGCGGCCCCTAAGCTCGACGCCCAGATGGTGGCTATGGCCACGCCCTATGCGGAGTGCGGTATGGATTTGAATTTCACGCCGGAGGAGCAGCGCTTTCGCGCTGACGTCCGCGCATTCATTGATGCGAATCTGCCCGCGGCGATTCGCGACAAGGTGCTCAGTGGCAAACGCCTGAGCAAGGAAGACTTTCTGACCTGGCACAAGATCCTGTTCCATCAGGGCTGGGTCGCAGCGAACTGGCCGGTGGAGTTCAGTGGCACCGGCTGGACCGCGGTGCAGCAGCACATTTTCAGCGAGGAAGCCGCCGACGCCGGGGCACCCGGATTGATGCCGTTCGGTCTGGTGATGGTGGCGCCGGTCATCATGGCATTCGGCAATCGCGCCCAGCAGGAATACTTCCTGCCGCGCATCCTGTCGGGTGAGGACTGGTGGTGTCAGGGCTATTCGGAACCGGGTTCCGGTTCGGATCTGGCGTCACTGAAGACGCGCGCCGAGCGCGTCGGCGACAAGTACATCGTCAACGGACAAAAAACCTGGACCACGCTGGGCCAATACGCCGACTGGATTTTCTGCCTGGTGCGCACCTCCGTCGACGCGCGCAAGCAGGAGGGCATTTCGTTCCTGCTGATCGACATGAAGACGCCCGGCATCCAGGTGCGGCCGATCATCATGCTCGACGGCGAGCACGAGGTGAACGAAGTCTGGTTCGACAATGTCGAGGTTCCGGTGCAGAACCTCGTTGGCGAAGAGAACAAGGGCTGGACCTACGCCAAGTTCCTGCTCGGGCACGAGCGCACCGGCATCGCCGAAGTCGGGCGCTCCAAGCGCCGGCTCAAGCGACTGAAAGATATCGCCGCGCGTCAATGCGGTGCGGACGGCCGGCCGCTGATCGAGGATCTGCGTTTCCGCGATCGCATTGCACAGGTCGAGATCGAGCTGATGGCGTTGGAGATCACCAATCTGCGCGTGATCGCGGCCGAGATGGAAAAGAAGTCGCCGGGTCCGGAGGCTTCGTTGCTGAAGATTCGCGGTTCGGAAATCCAGCAGACCCTGAGCGAACTGCTGATGCTGGCGCTGGGCACTGACGCGCTGCCGTATCAGGAGGCTGCACTGGACGCCGGCTACGACGGCCCGCTGGCGGGGCCTGACTATGCGGCGCCGTTGGCCGGGCAGTATTTCAACACGCGCAAGACGACGATTTACGGCGGATCCAACGAGATCCAGAAGAACATCATCTCCAAGATGATTCTCGGATTCTGAGGAGCAGACCCTTCATGGATTTCACATTTACCGAAGAGCAGCGCCAGTTCCAGGACAGCCTGCAGCGCTTTGTGCGCAAGGACTACGACTTCGATCGGCGCCGCGCGATCATCGCCAGCGACGCCGGCTGGAGTCGCGAGGTCTGGCAGCAGCTGGCCGAAATGGGCGTCATGGCGCTGGCGATTCCCGAGGCCTACGAGGGCTTTGGCGGCAGCGGTTTCGACACCTTGCTGGTGATGGAGGCGCTGGGACGCGGCATGGTGGTCGAGCCCTATCTGGCGACCGCGGTGCTGGGCGCTGGCGTGCTGATTGACGCCGGCAATGCGGCGCAGTGCCAGGCCGTGCTGCCGGCGGTGGCCGCAGGAGAGCGGCTGCTGGCCTTGGCCCACGCTGAGCCCGGCCAACGGTATGCGTCGTCGACCGTTGCGACCACGGCGCAGGCGGTCGACGGCGGATATTGTCTGAACGGTGAGAAGTCGGTGGTGCTGCACGGTGCCGAAGCGGATCAGCTGATCGTGTCAGCGCGCACCGCCGGTGACGTCAGCGATGCACAGGGCATTTCGCTGTTCCTGCTGAATGCCGCTGCGCCGGGCGTCGAACGTTTCGGTTATCCGACCCAGGACGGCCAGCGCGCCGCGAACATCCGTCTCAAGGACGTCCGGGTTGGCGCGGATGCGCTGATCGGCGTCGAACACGAAGCGCTGCCTGTGATCGAAAAAGCACTGGATCGCGGCATTGCTGCGCTGTGTGCCGAGGCGGTCGGCAACATGGCGGCAATCATCGAAGCCACGGTCGGGTATCTGAAGACGCGCAAACAGTTCGGCGTGCCGATCGGCACCTTCCAGGCGTTGCAGCATCGTGCGGTCGACATGTATCTGCATGCGGAGCAGGCGCGCTCGATGGCCTATCTGGCTGCTGCGAAACTGGATGCCCCGCATGGCGAGCGTCAGCACGCGATCTCGGGGGCCAAGGTGCTGGTGTCGCAGAGTGCACGTTTTGTCGGGCAGCAGGCAGTACAGCTGCATGGCGGCATCGGCGTCACCGACGAGCTTGCGGTCAGTCACTACTTCAAGCGCCTGACGATGATCTCGCTGCTGTTCGGCGACGCCGATCATCACCTCGATCGCTTCGGGCGTCAGCTCGCCGCCTGAAGGCAGGCGAATTGAGCGTGTCACCCGGCGCGACTAAGCTGGTCCACTGACGACGGCCTGTCGGCGCGATGCCGACTGGTCCGTCGGCCGTTGTCCTGCTGAGCGGAGCCGAACGATGGAACGTGATCGAGTCCTGGCGCGCGTGCGCGAAGTGCTGCTGAATCCCGCAGCCGAATGGTCGGTGATTGCGGCCGAGACGGAGACCGTCGCCGGCCTGTATCGGCGCTACATCCTGTGGCTGGCCGCGTTGCCGGCGATCGCCGGC
>JBFFJL010000295.1:0-5177 GCA_041555955.1 Nevskiaceae bacterium | reverse complement strand
GGGGCCTTCAGCGGGGGAGTGCTGAGATCGGAATGGTCCGCGATTTGCGGATAGATCCATCCTGTCCAGAAACCATGAAAACCATACCCATGAACAACGCATCTGTGATCTACCGGCCGGCTCCTGGCCGGTTCATGCTGTCGGGCGTTCTTGTGCTGTTGGCTGCGCTCGCCCTGTTGTCATCGCCGCGTGCGCACGCGGCGGATGCGGCGGCCAGCTGCAAGCCGCCGATCTGCCGTCTGTTCCAGGCGCCGGACGCGTTTCTGTCCGAAGCCTTCAGTGGTGAGGTGCCGGCGCCACAGACCTTGAGCCTGGATGCCACCGCACAGAGCCGGATCAGTGCCGTGTTCGGCCGGCCGTTCCCGCAGGCACGGGTGCGCTACTGGTCCAAGGACGGACGCACGGCGTGGATCTTCGATGATCTGGGCAAGAAGGGCTATCAGCCGACCACCAGTGGCTTCGTCGTGAATTCCGGCGGCCAGATCGACGTGGCGCGGGTGCTGATCTACAAGGAATCCCGCGGCGAGCAGGTCGGTGACGCGCCGTTCCTGGCGCAGCTGGCCGGTGCCAAGGCCAACGGCAGCGGACTGGATGTCGCGGTCGACAATATCTCCGGGGCGACGCTGTCGGTGCAGATGATGGTGCGCATGGCGCGCACCGCGATCGAACTCAACGCCCTGGTGCCATGAACGCTCCGGTGCCGCACGCCATGCCGGCGCATGGACATCGGCCGGGGCCCCGGCCGAACCTGCCGGCACGTCTCCGGCGCTGGCGCAGCCAGAACCTGCCGCTGCTCAAGCCGCGGGCGCAGCAGCCCAAGCGCAACCTGACGATGGTGTTGCGCGAGTATCACAAGCGCTTCGGCATCTTTGCGTTCATCTTCATGGGCTGGCTCGGCTTTTCCGGCGTGCTGATGAACCAGAGCGTCAGCTGGGGCCTGGATGCCAAGCGCATCGACTGGGGCTGGCTGATGGCGATGTACGGTCTGCACGCCGAAGCGCCACAGACCGGCTTCGTGGCCGGTTCGCACTGGCTGGCGGCGACGTCGGAGTACACGCTGATCGACGGCAAGCCGCTGGATCAGCAGCTACCGCCGGTGTTGGGCCTGGCCCAGGGCGGCGCGCCGAATGATCCGCTGTTGTTCGTCGCCAGCAGCACCCAGGTGGCGATCCTCGGGCCGGACGGCAGTGTCGTCGATACCTTGCAGGACTACACGCTGCCGGTGTCGACGGTGCGGCGCATCGGCATCACCGATGAATCTCCGCCGCGGGTGGCGATCCAGGATCTGGATGTCTATGCCACCGTCGATGGTCTGGACTGGCAGGCGCTGCCGGCCACAGCATCCATCACCTGGGTTGCGCCGGCCGAGCTGTCGGCCGCGCGTCAGCAACAGATCCTGCCCTACACCCGACCGTCCATGCCGCTGGAGCAGGTCCTGATCGACGCCCACTCCGGCCGCCTGTTCGGACGCTTCGGACCCTGGGTCATCAACTGCGTCGGACTCTCCGCACTCGCCCTCTCCATCACCGGCATCTGGATGATGCGACGCCTGAATCAGGCCCGGAACAAAAACAAACGCGGGAAAAGTGCAGCGGCGTAGTGGTTCAGTGGACTAGCTGCTCAGATGCGCCGCCGCAGCACGCAGATCATCTTCGGTATCGATGCCGCGCGGCGGTGCGTTGTCGGTGATTCCCATGCGGATGCGCAGCCCATGGGTCAGCGCACGCAGCTGTTCCAGTGCCTCGCATTCTTCCAGCGGCGCCGGCGGCAGTGCACTGAATTCCGCCAGCGACGCCACGCGATAGGCGTACAGGCCGATGTGCCGATACGCCAGGGCCGATGGCAGCTTGGGCGACTCACGCGTGGCGCCGTCACGCTGCCAGGGAATCGGCGCACGCGAGAAATACAGCGCGTAGCCGCGCCGATCCATCACGACCTTGACGACGTTGGGGTTGAGCCACTCGTCAAGCCGCTGCAGTGGATGACACAGCGACGCGACCTGCGCCTGCGGGTCGTCCGCCAGCAGCGCGGCGGCCTGACGCACCAGCGCCGGCGGCATCAGCGGTTCGTCACCCTGCAGATTGACCACGATCGCATCTGCGTCCCAGCCAGACAGCCGCGCAATCTCGTCAGCGCGATCAGTACCGGACTGATGCTGCGCCGAAGTCATACGCACATCTGCGCCAAAGGCACTGCAGACATCGCAGACTTCCTGCGAGTCAGTCGCGATGACAACTTCCTCGGCACCGGAGCGTCGGGCGAGTTCCCAGACGTGGCGCACCACCGGCTTGCCCGCCAGATCCAGCAACACCTTGCGCGGCAAACGGGTCGAGCCCAGACGCGCCGGGATCACCACCTTGAAGGCAGCCGACGTGGACATCACCGTGCGAGTTCCTCATCGGTCAGCGGACGCGCTTCTTCTTCCAGCATCACCGGGATGCCATCACGCACCGGATACGCCAGTCGCGAAGCCTTGCACCACAATTCGTTGCGGTCCGGGCGCCATTCCAGCGGCGCCTTGGTCACCGGGCACACCAGAATATCCAGCAGTCGCTTGTCGATCACTACACTTTCCTCAGTCGTTCCAGCGATTGTTTCATACGCGCTGTATCCGTGGCGGACAGCGCCGCAGCCACCGGCACCTGCCACCACTGCGCCTGCGCGAATCCACGGCATTTGACCGCGTCCTTTTCTGTCATCAGCACCGGCAGGGCATCGCCAAAGGCAAGCTCCGCAGCGCTGTACGCATGATGATCGGCATAGGCATGCGCAATGACGTCGATCCCGTGCGCGCGCAAGGCCTCGAAAAATCGAGGCGGATGTCCGATCCCGGCAACCGCATGCACGCGCTGACCGGCGAACGCCGTCAGCGGCCGTACTTCCCCGCCCTGCAGCGTGATGGCCGAAGACAAGGTCAACTGCATCTGCAGCAGTGGCAATGATGGATCGCGCCAGGGCTGCGCATCATCCGCAGCACCACCGTTGACGATGACCCAGTCGACTTCGCGCAGGCGCTGCGCCGGCTCACGCAGCGGACCGGCCGGCAGCAGCGCGCCGTTGCCAAGGCCCCGCGCGCCATCGACCACGCACAACTCCAGATCGCGCGCCAGTCGATAGTGCTGCAGACCATCGTCCGCGATCAGCACATCCACCTCACCGCTGTCGGTCAGCGCCTGTGCCGCATCTCGACGCCGCGGTGCAATCATCAACGGGCAGCCGGTGCGCTGTGCGATCAGCAAAGGCTCATCGCCGCAGGCGCGTGCATCACCGTCGGCGCGAACCCGATACGGATACACCGGCGCCCGCGCGCCGTAACCGCGGCTGATCACGCCCGGGCGCCAGCCCCACTCGCGCAGCCGCTCGACCAGCCAGATCACCAGCGGCGTCTTGCCGGTGCCACCAACGGAAATATTGCCAACCACAATCACCGGGACCGATAGCGGTTCTGCGGTGGCCGACAGCTGGCGACGACGCTGGCGCGCCAGCGCGCCGTACAGTGCTGCCAGCGGCTGCAGCAGCAGCGGTGGCGCACGCTTCGAATACCAGCGTCGCTGCAGCGCCGCGCTCACGCTGCGTCGTCGAACTGCATGCGGTGCAGCGCCGCGTAAAGCCCGTTCAACGCCAGCAACTCAGCGTGGCTGCCGCTTTCGACAATGCGGCCATCCTGCATCGCCACGATCAGATCGGCGTCCTGGATCGTCGACAGCCGATGCGCAATGACCAGCGTCGTGCGACCTTCGAGCAGCGCCTCCAGCGCCGCCTGGATCAGACGCTCGGATTCCGTATCCAGCGCCGAGGTTGCTTCGTCGAGAATCAGGATCGGTGCGTTCTTCAGCAACGCTCGCGCGATCGCCAGACGCTGGCGCTGACCGCCGGACAGCGCGGCACCATTCTGGCCGACCGGCGTATGCAAACCCTGCGGCAGCTTTTCGATGAACTCCCAGGCATGCGCGCGACGCGCGGCATCGATGATCTCGTCATCGCCTGGGCGCGGGTCGATACCATAGGCGATGTTGTCGGCGACGCTGGCGTTGAACAGTCGCACCTGCTGGTCCACCAGTGCGATCTGTCGCCGCAGATCCGTCAGACGATAGTCGCGTAGGTCATGACCATCGAGGGTGATCGAGCCGTGCTCGACGTCGTAATAGCGCGGCAGCAATGACAACAAAGTCGACTTGCCACTGCCGGAACGCCCGACAAACGCAATGGTCTGTCCCGGGCGTATCTGCAGACTGATGTGCTTGAGCGCATCCCCAAGGTCGTCGCGATAGCGGAAGCTCACGTCGCGGAACTCGATCGCACCTTGTGCACGGTCCATGCTGCGCTCGCCGTCCACTGGCTCGCTGGGCTCATCCAGCGTTTCAAAGATCGACGCCGCAGCCGAGATCCCGCGCTGCAGGCGTTCGTTGACCGAGCCCATGTTCTTCATTGGCTGCATCAGCGACAGCATCGCCAGCATGAATGCGGCGAAAGTGCCCGCAGTCATGTTTTCGATCATGCCTGGCTGCGTCGCAAAGTAGACGATCGCCGCAACCGCCCAGGCCGCAATGAACTGAATCACCGCAGCACTGCCGGATCGGGTCGCCACGATCTTCATGCTGAGCCAGCGATTCCGTTCGTTGACGCGAGCGAACTGCTCGGACTCGAACGCCTGACCGTTGTAGATCTTGACCACGCGCTGGCCGCTGACGGCTTCGTCGACCGCTTCAGTGACATCGCTGACCGAAGCCTGGATCCGGCCGCTGATCCTGCGGAAACGCACGCTGACGTAGCGGATGATCAATGCAATGAGCGGCACCACGACAAATGCGAACGTCGTCAGCTTCCAGTTCAACCAGAACATCAGCAGGATGTAGAACAGGATCGTCAGACTGTCTTTCAGCACGTTGGTCAGCACCGTACTGGATGCGTCGGCCAACTGCTCGACGTGATAGGTCGCCCGCGCAATCAACTGACTCGAGCTGACCCGGTCGTAGAAGCGCACCGGCAAGCTCAGCAACTTGTCGAACAGCTCGGCGCGCACATCCTTGACCACGCGCCGCGCGACCCAGGCCATACCATAGCTCGACGCAAACATGCTGATCGCGCGCAACAGAAACAGGCCCACGATCAACAGCGGCATTGTGCGGATGTAGGTCGGGTTCTGCTCGACGAATGCCTTGTCCAGCAGCGGCTTG
>JBFFJL010000294.1:0-5184 GCA_041555955.1 Nevskiaceae bacterium | reverse complement strand
GCCGGCTGGCGCGCGTTGCACTCGGCGGACCCCTCCCAAGCGACTACCTGCGCACCATGCCACGACAACAAGGACAACAATCTGCCACCGAACTGCTTCGACAACAGTCTCTGTCACGGGCCGAAGTCCGGTCACCCTGCCGGCTGGCGGACGGCCCACTCGAGGACCAACCCGGCACAGGCATCCGACTTGCCGCTGATCCGCGCCACCTCGCGCATCGGACCCGGTGGCAGCATGACGCTGGATCACCGTCTCAGCCTGCAAGCCGATCCGTATCTGGATGACCATCGTCTCGACGGCAAACCGGTCATGCCGGCGGCGGGTGCGGTCGAATGGATCGCGCAGTTTGCCACCAGTGCATGGCCGGGCTGGCTGGTCAGCGAAGTACGTGACCTGCGCATGTTCAACGGTATCGTCATCGACACCAACAGCGGTCGCGATATGCAGTTGCGCGCACGCGCCTCGAGTCATTCCGATCCGGGCAGTCAGGCGGTCACGGTCGAAATCGTCGATTCCGCACGCAAGCTGCCGGCATACCGCGCCACGGTGGTGCTGGTGCAGCAGCTGCCTGAGGCGCCGATGGCGCCGAATCTGGATGCACTGGATGGCGCGGCGCCGTTTTCTCCACAACGCGCCTATGCCGAGTATCTGTTCCACGGCGACCGTTTCCGTCTGGTTGATACCATCGACGCCCTCGCGCCGGCCGGCGTTGACGCTGCCGTGCATCGCTCCTCGGTCGCGCATTGGCTCGGAACCGACGGCGGCGACTGGCTGTTCGATCCCGGCCTGATGGATCTACCGCCACAGTTGGCGATTGTGTGGTCACGGAAGCATCACGAGATGACCGCCTTGCCGTCCGCGTTTGGGGCGGTCCGCCGTTATCGTGGCGGGGTCGCAGGTCCGTTGCGGCTGTTGATGCGCATGCGCCCCGCTCCGCATGAGCATGCGGTGATCTATGACGCCTGGTTTGTCGACGCAGATGGTCGCGTGGTGCTGGAGATGCTGCAGCTCGAAGGCACGATGAGCGCCGCGCTGAACCGCCTCGCCGGACAGCAATGATGTCCATGGACTCGAAGCCGCTCGATATCGCCATCATTGGCATGGCCGGCCGTTACGCCGGTGCGCCGAACGTCAAGACCTACTGGCAGAACATCCTCAACAAGGTGTACTCGGTCACCGATGCGTCGCCGGACTGGGCGCAACCGTATCTGGATCCCGACTCCAAGGCATCCAACCGGATCTACACTGCTCAGGGGGGCTGGCTGCATGATCTGGCGGAATTTGATCCGAGCGAGTTCGGCGTCATGCCCAACGCGGTCGATGGCCGCGAACCGGATCACTTCCTCGCACTGCAGAACGCACGCGATGCATTGGCCGATTCGGGGTATCTCGACAAGCCGTTCAATCATGAACGCGCCGGCATCGTGCTCGGTCGTGGCAACAACACCAATCGCGGCCAGGCCACCCTGCTGGCGCACGGCAGCCTGCTGGACCAGGTGGTCGAACTGGTGGCAACGGTCCGCCCCGACTTCAGTACGGACGAGATCGACGCGCTGCGCGAGGGACTGCGCGCGCAGCTGCCGCCGTTCAATCCGGAGATGCTGCCGGGCCTGATCCCGAACATCACCACCGGCATCATCGCCAACCGCCTCGACCTGATGGGTCCGAACTACATCGTCGACGCCGCCTGCGCGTCGTCGCTGGTGGCGATCGAACATGCGGCGCGCGAACTGCGCTCCGGCCGCTGCGACCTGATGCTGTCCGGTGGTGTGCACGCACAGACGCCGCCGCAGACCTACATGATCTTTTCGCAGATCAATGCACTGGCGCGCGATCAGATCCGGCCGTTCCAGAAAGGGGCCAACGGCACCCTGCTGGGCGAAGGCTGTGGTGTCCTGGTACTCAAGCGCCTCGAAGACGCCGAGCGCGATGGCGATCGCATCTATGCGGTGATCAAGGGCATCGGCGTCGCCAGCGACGGCAAGGCCAAGGGACTGTTTGCCCCGCGCCAGGAAGGTCAGGTCGTGGCATTGCGTCGCGCCTACGAATCCTGTGGTATCGATCCTGCCACGATTGGTTTGATCGAAGCCCACGCCACCGGCATCGCATTGGGCGACCGCACCGAAGTGCGCTCGCTGTCGACCCAGTTCGGACCGCGCAACGGTGCGCTGCCGCAGATCGCACTGGGATCGGTCAAATCGATGATCAGCCACGCGATCCCGGCATCGGGCGCGGCCAGCATGATCAAGATGGCCTTGTCGCTGTACCAGAAGGTGCTGCCGCCAACCCTGTGCGACGAACCGGCGCCGGAACTGGAGCTCGAGAAAACGCCGTTCTACATCAACAACGAGACGCGGCCATGGATCCACGACGATCGCACGCCGCGCCGCGCTGGGGTCGACGCCTTTGGCTTCGGCGGCATCAACGCGCATGTGATTCTCGAAGAATACCGGCCGAGCAGCGGCGCCACGGTGCAAGTGCCGGTGATGCATGCGCCCTCGGAATCGGAACTGGTGGTGCTGGGCGCTGCATCGCGCCCTGAACTGCTGGCCGCAATCGCGGCGCTGCGTGAATCCCTGCAGCGCTCACCTAACGCAGCGCTGCCGGCCGTGGCCAAAGCCTGTGCAGAGCGCTCCGAAGGCGAGCACCGCTTGGCGATCGTCGCCACTGACAGCGCTGATCTGCTGAAGCGACTCGAACAGGCCGCGGACAAGCTGCACGAATCCGCAGTCGGTCCGTTCAAGACGCGTGGTGGTCTGTACTACGGCATAGGCGAAGCCCCGGGCAAAGTCTGCGTACTGTTCCCGGGCGAAGGCGCGCAGTACACCAACATGCTCGCCGACGTCTGCGTGCACTTCCCGCAGGCGCGCAGCTGGTTTGATTTTCTGGAGAGCACCACCGAAGGCCGCGGCGCCCGCGCACCGGTGATCTTCCCGGTCCCGACGACGATCGACGAACAGACCCGTGCCGGGCTCGAAGCGCAGCTGCACGAAATGGACTACGGCGCCGAATCGGTATTCACCGCGAGCATGGCGCTGTATGAAATTCTCAGCATGCTGGGTCTGCAACCGGACGCGATGCTCGGCCATTCCACTGGCGAGAACACCGCGCTGACGGCGTCGCGCGTGCGCCGCTTTGAGAACCGCAGCGAGATCGCAGACACCGTGCGCGATCTCAATCGCATCTATCGCGATCTCGATGAACAGGGCGCGATCGTCGAAGGCGCGCTACTCACCATTGGCGCACTCAAGCCGCCCCAGCGCGAAGCGCTGCTGGCCCGCGCCGACGGCAAGCTGCAGGTGGCGATGGACAATTGCCCGAACCAGCTGGTGCTGTTTGGCAGCCGCGACGACGTCCATGCGCTGAAGACCGAACTGTCGGCCGAAGGTGCCATCTGTGTCGAACTGCCGTTCGGACGCGCCTACCACACCGAACTGTTCAAGCCGATTGGCGACGCCTATCGCCGCTACTTTGCGTCGATCGGTTTCGGTCCGGGCATTGCCACCTTGTACAGTGCCTGCAGCGTTGGCCCCTTTCCCGACGACGCCGACGCGATCCGTGAGCTGGTCGCCAGTCAATGGGAAAGCCGCGTGCGTTTCACTGAAACGGTTCAGCGACTCTATGACGACGGCTATCGCGTGTTCGTCGAAGCGGGCCCCAGCGGCAACCTGACGTCGTTCGTTTCCGACATTCTGCGTAGCCGCGACGATGTCGTCGCAATCGCCAGCAACAGCCGTCGAAAATCCGGCATCAGCCAGCTGCAGCACGCGGTGGCGCAGTTGTACACCACCGGCGTTGCCGTCGATCCACGTCAGCTGTTCGCGTTCCGCAGCATCGCCCCGATGGATCTTGAAGCCACGCCGCCGGTGGTCAAGCCGCGTCCGCGCTTGAACCTGATGATGCCGAAGCTGCATTGGCCCGAATCGATCCCGGTGCCGCCGCTGCCAATCCAGGGAACGGTCGTCACCCCGACTTCCGCACCCACGCAAACCACCGCGCCGGCAATCCCGGCGGCAAGCGCCAGCAACGACCCGCGCTCGACGTTTCTGCAAACCCATTTCGCGCTGATGCAGGAGTTCCTCGACAGCCAGGCCCGTGTGCTCGGGCTTGCAGGCGCACCCGACACCGTACCGGCTCCGACGGTGCCGACAGTTGCTGCGACAGTGAACAGCACTCCCCCTGCACAGACCCGGCGTCAGGACGATTTCCCGATGCTGGGAACCATCGTCGAGCAGGAGCCGACACGTCTGGTTATCGAGCGCGACTTCTCGCTGTCGCGCGATCTGTTTCTGCGCGACCACACCATTGGCGGCGCGCCATCGCAGCGTGATCCAGAGCTGCTGCCGATCGCCGTGATTCCGTTCACTTTCAGCATGGAAATCCTGGCCGAAGCCGCGATGCGGCTGATCGGGCGCAACGACCTTGTCGTCGTGGCGATCGAACAGGCGCGTGGCAATCGCTGGCTGTCGCTGGATGACGACTCGGTACGGCTGCGCATCGTCGCGGAACGCGGCACCGACAGCACCGCCGATGAGCGCGTCAACGTGCGTATCTTCATGCTGGGCCGGGGTCCGCAAGGCGGCATGCTGGTGTTCGAAGGCACGGTCCTGTTGGCTGCCGAATATCCGCCGGCCCCGGCAGCGCGCCCGTGGTCGTCGTCAGACGAGTTCGCGCCGGCCAACAATCCGGATGGCGAGTTGTACAGCCACGGCATGTTCCATGGTCCGCGCTTGCAGGGCGTCAAACACGTACGACGCTGGGGCTCCGACTCGATCGAAGCCGACCTCGAAGCGATTCCGACCCACGACTATTTCTCATTCACCCAGGCACCACACTTCCAGTTCGACGCCGCAATGCTCGACGCCGCCGGCCAGCTTGCCGGCTACTGGCTGACCGAAAAACACACCTGGGGTTTCAACTGCTTTCCGTTCCGGCTCGGGCGCTTCAGCATCTACGGCCCACCGCCCGCGGCGGGAATGCGCGTGATCTGTCGCGGTGATGTCCGCTTCACCGACGACACCATCCTTGAAGCGCAGTTCGACATGATCGGTGCCGACGGATCGGTGATCATGCGCGCCGACGGCTGGGAAGACCGCAAATTTGCCGTGCCGCAGCGGCTCTACGAATTCCGCATCCATCCGGACCGCGAGTTCATGACGCAGCGTTATCTGGCCGAAGCGTTGC
>JBFFJL010000293.1:0-5189 GCA_041555955.1 Nevskiaceae bacterium | reverse complement strand
CGACGTTGTCGCCAGAACGATTCTGGTTCTGATGCTGCTGGCGTCGGTGACGAGCTGGTATCTGATCGTAACCAAGGCCGTTTCAAGCTGGCGTGTCCGTCGCCGCAGCGCGCGCTTCCTGGACTTTTTCTGGAACGCCCCGTCGCTGGACGCAGTGGCCGTGCAGCTGGACGACCAGCACCCGGAAGAACCGTTTTCGCATCTGGCGTATCACGGTCTGGCCGCCGTGCGCCATCACGCGCGTCACGGCGCTGGACGGCTCAATGAAGCCGGCAGCGCCGCGGACTTCGTGACGCGCAGCTTGCGCAAGACCATCGACGAGGAGACGTCGCGCATGGAGTCGGGCCTGACCGTGCTCGTGTCGGTGGGGTCGACCGCACCCTTCGTTGGCCTGTTCGGCACCGTGTGGGGGATCTATCACGCGCTGGTGGCGATCGGCATCTCCGGTGCCGGCACGCTGGACAAGGTCGCCGGTCCGGTCGGCGAGGCGCTGATCATGACCGCGCTGGGGCTGGCCGTGGCGATCCCTGCGGTGCTCGGCTACAACTTCATTGTTCGCGCCAACCGCGTGACCTTGGCGCAGCTCGATGCGTTTGCGCACGACCTGTTCACGTTCCTGACCATGGGCGCCAAGATCGAGCCGCAGACGACGAGTCACGTCGCGACGCTGAAGCCCGCGGCGACCGGAGACTGAGGTCATGGCATTCGGCAGCTTCAGTGACCAGCATGGCGCGCCGCCGATGGCGGAGATCAACGTGATTCCGCTGGTCGACATCATGCTCGTGCTGCTGGTGATCTTCATCATCACGGCGCCGCTGCTGACCAACGCGGTCAAGATCGATCTGCCCAGGGCCACGAGTGAGCCGGCGATCACGCAGGCCGAGGCGGTGCAGTTGGCTATCGATGCCGACGGCCAGTTCTTCTGGGACGGGGTAGCGCAGGATCGCGCCACGCTGGTGCAACGCTTCAGCGAGGCAGCGCAGCAGACACCGACGCCCGAGCTGCATCTGCATGCCGACCGCGACACCCGTTACGAAGTCATCGCCGACGTCATGAGTGAGGCGGGAAAAATGGGTCTGGACAGGATTGCCTTCGTGACTGACCCGTCACCAGCAGCGACTGCATCGGCGCCAGCGCAATGATGCCGGCACGATATGTCCGGACGGCCGCAGGCGTCGTCACCGGGGCGGAAGGCGCGCCGCGTCGCGCGACGTGGTCGAAGACTTTGCGCCAATGGCACTGGATCAGCTCGGCCGTGTGCCTGGTGGCAATGCTGTTGTTCAGCCTGACCGGGATCACCCTGAATCACGCCGCACAGATCCGAAGTCGTCCGATTGTGACGACTCTGAGCACGAGCCTGCCGGAAGAGATTCTGGTCAGTGTGCGCGCGCGGGCCGAGCAACAAGGTGCGTTGCCGCTGGCGCTGCGGCGCTGGCTGGATGCGCAATGGTCGCTGCGCATCGGTCCGCGTGCTGCCGAATGGTCCAAGGACGAGGTGTATCTGAGTCTGCCGCGGCCGGGCGGGGATGCCTGGCTCAGCGTGACGCTCGACGACGGTCGCATCGAATACGAGCGCACCGATCGCGGCTGGATCGCCTATTTCAACGATCTGCACAAAGGGCGCAACGCCGGTGCCGCCTGGGGCTGGTTCATCGATCTGTTCGCGGTGGCCTGCGTGGTTTTCTCACTGACCGGTTTGCTGCTGCTGAAGTTGCACGCAGCGCAGCGTGGCGCCACCTGGCCGATGGTCGGCCTCGGTGTCGTCGTGCCGCTGCTGCTGGCCATCGTGTTCATTCATTAGAGGGCATCAAGAGGATTGTCATGCGTTATCTGTCGATGAGCGTGTTGTTGTCCTGCGTCCTGGCGACGGGTTCCGTCACGGCGCAGCAGATCGAGATCGGTGTGCAGATTCCGCAGCTCGATGCCGCCGAATATCACCGTCCCTATGTCGCCGCCTGGGTCGAGGATGGTGAGCGTGATGTCGTGGCCAATCTGCTGGTCTGGTATCAGCAGGAACGCAAGGGCGCACCGGCGAATGCCGACCGCGGAACGAAGTGGCTGCCCGATCTGCGTCAGTGGTGGCGACGCAGCGGCCGCGGTCTGACGATGCCGATCGACGGCGTCAGCAGTGCCACACGGGCTGTTGGCGAATACCAGGTGAGTTTTATGCCCGGCAAAGGTGCGATGCCAGCTTTGGCCGCAGGCGAATACACCTTGCGCGTCGAAGCCGCGCGCGAGGAGGGCGGTCGTGAGCTGCTGGAGATTCCGTTCGCATGGCCGCCGGCCGTAGCCACGACGCTGACGGTTACGGGCAACAGCGAACTCGGGACGTTCAGCCTGACCGTCAAGCCCTGAACCGGGAACGTCCCGAAATCCAGACCGTTTCAAGGAGAGCTTTATGAAGACTCGTTATCTCGTCGCGATGGTGCCCGCGCTGCTGTTGCCGGTCTCTGCGCTCGCGCACAACACATGGTTGCAGCCTTCGAAGACCGTACTGAGCACCGGGCAGTGGGTGACCTTCGATGGCGGCGCGTCGACTCAGCCGTTCGTCAAGGACCACGCGCCGCTGCGCCTGGACGCGCTGGTGATCACCGCGCCGGACGGCACTCCGGTTCACGCACAGAACGTGACGGTCGGCAAGCTGCGCAGCAGTTTTGATCTGGAGCTGGACCAGGAAGGCACCTACAAGATCGCTGTCGTCATGCAGGGCATGATGGCGACGTGGGAAGAGGACGAGCAACGCAAGCGGTGGCCCGGACGCGGGGAGATCTTCACCCCCGAAGGTTTTGCCAAGGCCGTGCCGACTGATGCGCAGAACCTGCGGGTCAGCGAGATGATCCGGCGTCTTGAAACCTACGTCACCGCAGGCCAGCCCAATGACGCCGCACTCAAGCCCAGCGGCAAAGGTCTGGAACTGATTCCGGTGACGGCGTTCAACGATCTGTACTCCGACGAGCCGGCGACGTTTCAGCTGCTGTTGGACGGCAAGCCGGCAGCCGATCTGACCGTCGAGATCATTGCCGATGGCATTCGCTATCGTGATGCGGTCGACCCGATCGAACTGAAGACGGATGCGGATGGGCGCTTCACCGTCACCTGGCCGCGGCCGGGCCTGTACTGGGTCAACGCCTCGCTACAGGACGAACACGCGACAGCGCCGGCGACAGCGCGCAGCACCAGCTACACCGGTGTGTTCGAAGTGCTGTCGCCATGAGCGATGGCGCCAGGTTCAGGCGCTGAATGTCACGCATCGTGGTGTCGTCCGTGCGGTTGATCCCGATCGGGCTCGTCGCGGTCCTGCTGGGGATCGCCGGCCTTGCAGCTCTCACGCAGCCGGATGCCTGGATCTGGGTGTCGCCCGGCACGCAGCGCTGGGCTGCAGCCGCGCTCGTGCTGCTGCTGTATTTCGTCGGAAGTGGTGCGCTGATCTGGCGCCGGCGCAGCGGACAGCGCGACCTTGCCGCTGCTGCAGGGGTGCGGGTGATCCATGCCAGCCAGACCGGCACTGCGCAACGCATTGCGGCGCGCAGTGCCGAGCAACTGCGCCAGGGCGGCGGGTCGATAAGCTGTCTTGCTCTGGCGACACTGGATGCATCGGCGCTGGTACAGGGCGGGCAGTACCTGTTCGTCGTCAGTACGACCGGCGAAGGTGAGCCGCCGGACAGCGCGTTCGCGTTCGAGCGGGGTGCGATGCGCACGCGACCGGATCTGTCGCGGCTGCACTATGGTCTGCTGGCGCTGGGTGATCGCAGCTATGCGCGTTATTGCGGCTTCGGTGTTGAGCTGGACGTCTGGCTGCGGAACTGCGGCGCGCAGCCGTTGTTCGATCGGATTGAAGTCGACCAGGGCGACCCGCGCGCGCTGCGCCAGTGGCAGCTGGCGCTATCCGGTCTGTCGGCATCAACGGGTAACGCCGATTGGACCGCGCCGCCATATGCTCAATGGCAACTGCAAGCGCGCGAGCATCTGAATCCGGGGAGCCCCGGCGCTCCGGTGTATCGACTCGTCCTGATCGCAGCATCGGCGCCGTCGTACTGGAACCCGGGAGACTTGGCTGAAATTGGCGTGCCGGTGTCCGGCGAAACGGTCGAACGGACCTATTCGATCGCGTCAATTCCGCAGGACGGTCGCATCGAACTGCTGGTGCGGCAGCTGCGGCACACCGATGGTCGGTGCGGCGTGGGCTCCGGCTGGCTGACCGAGCAGGCTCCGCTGGGTGCCGGGGTCGCGCTGCGCATCCGTGAGAATCACGGTTTTCATCCGCCTCCGGATGCAGCGCCGATGATTCTGATCGGCAACGGAACCGGGCTGGCCGGACTGCTGGCGCATCTGCGCGCGCGGGTGCGTGCCGGCGCCAAGGCCAACTGGCTGCTGTTCGGCGAGCGCAGTCGCCACACCGATGGCTGGTGCCGGGATGAAATCGCGACATGGCAGGCGCAGGGCGTGCTCAAACGCGTCGACCTGGCGTTCTCGCGCGACGGCGAGGCCATCCGCTATGTGCAGGACGCACTGCGTGCGGCGGTGGACGCGCTGCGCCAATGGGTCGCCGAAGGTGCCTGTCTGTACGTCTGCGGCAGCGTGCACGGCATGGCGCCCGGTGTCGATGCCGTGCTGCGCGAGGCGCTGGGCGCCGACGCCGTTGATGCACTCCGTGCGCAGGGACGGTATCTGCGGGACGTGTACTGAGGGCCGTCTAGCCCGGTGGCCACTTCATCGGGCGGCCAGCCAGAATATGCAGGTGCAGATGGAATACCGACTGTCCTGCGGCAGCGCCGTTGTTGACGACCAGCCTGAAGGCATCGCCGTAGCCTTCGGCCTCGGCGATTTTGGGGGCGGTCAGCATCAGGTGGCCGAGCAGGGCCTGATCGGCCGGCACCGCGTCGGACAGCTTGACCATGGGCTGGCGCGGTACCAGCAGGATATGCGTGGGGGCGCCGGGGTTGATGTCGCGAAAAGCGATGCACAGCTCGTCTTCGTAGACGATCGTGGCCGGAATTTCGCGATCGATGATCTTTTCGAATAGCGTCTTGGACATGGCAGGGCCTGGAGGGCGGGTTCTGCCGTCAGTGTAGGCGAATTGGTAGCATAGACGCCCCCGAACCGCGCTGGCGCATGAATACCCAAAAAATAGCGGCCGATATGCCGAGTGAGGCCATCCACAAGCCGTGGCCGACCTACCGGCGTTTGCT
>JBFFJL010000292.1:0-5207 GCA_041555955.1 Nevskiaceae bacterium | reverse complement strand
GGGTCAGGGCATCGGACTGGCCGCGCAGTACCGCAAGCAGTACCGCAGCGTCGCGCGCCTGGTGCAGGCCATGCGCCGCGCCTCGCGTCAGCAGGCCGAACAGGCTGCCGAGTTGGGCTTCATTGGCGAAGAAGGCGCGCTGGCGCGCTCGCATGGCACCCGCTTCCCGCTGTGCCAGGGGCCCATGACGCGCGTATCCGACAGCCCTGAGTTCGCGGTCGACGTCGCCAAGGGCGGCGCGCTGCCGTTTCTGGCCCTCGCCCTGATGCGCGGCCCGCAGGTCGCGCAGATGCTGGAGCAGACCCGTGCGCAGATCGGCGATCGCCCCTGGGGCGTCGGCATGCTCGGTTTTGTTCCGCACGCCCTGCGCGAAGAGCAATGCGCCGAAATCTGGAAATGCAAACCGCCGTTCGCCTTGATCGCCGGCGGCCGACCCGATCAGGCGGCGGAATTTGAAAAGCACGGTATCGCAACCTACATCCACGCCCCGGCACCGGCACTGTTGAAGATGTACCTTGAACAGGGCGCACGCCGCTTCGTGTTTGAAGGGCGCGAATGCGGCGGTCATATCGGCCCGCTCGCCAGCTTCCCGTTGTGGGAACAAATGATCGAAGTCCTGCTGACCGACGTTCCGGCCGGCGGCGAATCGAAAGTCCATGTGCTGTTTGCCGGTGGCATTCACGACGCCACCTCCGGCGCCATGATCGCGGCAATGGCTGCACCGCTGGCCGCGCGCGGCATGAAAGTCGGCGCGCTGATGGGCACGGCCTATCTGTTCACCCAGGAAATCGTGAAGTCTGGCGCCGTGGTTGAGGGCTTCCAGGCCGAAGCCCTGAAATGCCATCGCACGATGAGCCTGGAAACCGGACCGGGACACGCAACTCGCTGTGTCGACACTCAGTTTGCCCATGATTTCTACGAGACGCGCAAACGCCTGATTGGCGAAGGCAAGAGCGCCGAGGAAATCCGCGACACGCTCGAGGATCTCAATCTCGGCCGCCTGCGCATTGCGTCCAAGGGCGTCGACCGCGGCAGTGACGGCAAGATCGTGGCAATCGATCCGCAGCAGCAACTGACGGACGGCATGTACATGATCGGTCAGGTCGCGACCCTGCGCGATCATGTGCTCAGCGTCGAAGCGCTGCACACCGAAGTCAGTCATGACGGCCAGGCCATGCTGGAAACGCTGGCGGCGGCACACAAGATGCGGGTGCAGGCGGCGCAACCGTCTGACGTTGCCATCGTCGGCATCGGCGTGCTGCTGCCGAAGGCCGATACGCCGCAGGACTATTGGGACCACATCGTTCACAAGATCGGCGGCATCGGCGAAGTGCCGAGTACGCGCTGGGACTGGAAGCAGTACTTCGATGCCGATCGCAAGGCGCGGGACAAGGTCTATTCGCGCTGGGGCGGCTTCATCGACGAGGTCGCATTCGATCCGATGCGCTTCGGCATTCCGCCAAAGTCGATGAAGTCAATCGACCCAATGCAGCTATTGACCTTGGAAGTGGCCAGCCGCGCTCTGGACGACGCTGGGTATCGCGATGGTGGTTTCGCGCGCGAAACCACCTCGATCATTCTCGGCGCGGGCGGCGGCCTTGGCGATCTCGGCCTGCAGTACGGCGTCCGTGCCGAACTCCCCCGCTTCGTCGACAACATCTCCGACGAAACCTGGGACCGCCTACCGGAGTGGACCGAAGAATCCTTTGCCGGCACCTTGCTGAATGTCGCCTCGGGCCGTGTTGCCAACCGCCTCGATTTTGGCGGTGTGAACTTCACCGTCGACGCCGCCTGCGCATCGTCACTGGCGGCTATCAGCCTTGCCGTGGGCGAGCTCGAATCGGGCCGCAGTTCGATGGTGCTGGCCGGTGGCATCGATACCGTGCAATCGCCATTCGGTTACCTGTGCTTTTCGAAGACCCAGGCGCTGTCCCCGAGCGGTCAGCCTAAGACTTTTGACAAGAACGCCGACGGTATTGCAATCAGCGAAGGCCTCGCGGTGGTGGCGCTCAAGCGCCTCGCCGATGCCGAGCGCGACGGCGATCGCATCTATGCGGTGATCATGGCAGTCTCAGGTTCCAGCGACGGCAAGGCGCTGGGCCTCACCGCACCGCGGCCGGAAGGTCAGGTTCGTGCGCTGCATCGCGCCTATGCCAAGGCGGGCTTCTCACCGTCGACCCTGAGCCTGATCGAGGCCCATGGCACCGGCACTGCCGTTGGCGATCGCGCCGAGGCACAGACCATCACTGGCGCCCTGATCGCCGAGTCCGCTGCGCCCAAGAGCGTTGCCCTGGGCTCCGTCAAGACACTGATCGGCCACACCAAGGCCAGCGCTGGTGTCGCCGGCCTGATCAAGGTCACGCTGTCACTGTATCACCGCGTCCTGCCGGCGCATCACGGCGTCAGTCAGCCGATCGACACCATCGCTGACCCTGCCTCGCCCGCCTATCTGCTGAAGGATGCGCGGCCGTGGCTGGCCCATCCGGACCATCCGCGTCGCGGCGGCGTGTCTGCGTTCGGCTTTGGCGGCACCAATTTCCACGCTGTGCTCGAAGAATATGCTTCGACCGCACCGGTCATCGGCCAGGGCCGCTGGCCCGCCGAGCTGCTGCTGCTGCGTGCAGCCGACAGCGCCAGCCTGGCGCGTGATCTTGAGAAGCTGCGCGGAATGCTGCAGCCCGGCAGCCGCGTGGTCCTGGGCGAACTGGCATTTGCACTGGCACGCGCGGCGGAGACACGCCGAGGCGCTGCGCTGACGCTGTGCCTGGTCGCCACGCAACCCAGCGCACTGCTGTCCGAGATTGACGCGGTCGTGGCGCATCTGCATGACGCCAGCAAACCCTTGCCACCGACCGCTCGGCTGAACCGGCAGACCCCGGCGCAATCGCCGGACGTCGCATTCCTGTTCCCCGGACAGGGCGCGCAATACGTCAACATGGGACGCGAATCGGCGCTGTATCTGGACGATCTGCGTGGCGCGCTGGAACTGGCCGATCGCAGCCTGCGCAGCGAATTCCCGGAACGCTTGTCGTCTTATGTAATGCCACCAGCGGCATTTGATCCGGCCGCCGAAACCGCACAACAGCAGGCGCTGACCGATACCCGCGTCGCACAGCCGGCGATCGGCGCGCTGGCATTGGGCTATCTGCGCCTGGCGCATCGTCTGGGCCTGCAGCCGGTGGCCACCGCCGGACACAGCTACGGCGAATACGCGGCCCTGCATGCCGCAGGCGTGTTCGACGCCGAAAGCCTGCTGTACCTGTCCGCCGTCCGCGGCCGCGCGATGGCCGAGGCCGCAACCACCTCGGTGCCCGGCACCATGGCGGCAGTGCAGGCCAAGCGTGAACGCATCGCCGAGCTGATTGAAGGGCTCGACGGCGTGCGCATTGCCAATCACAACGCCCCCGAGCAAAGCGTCATTTCCGGCGCTCGCGCAGGGATTGAACAGGCTGTCGCCAAGCTCGCCGAAGCCGGCGTCCGCGCCGTCATGCTGCCGGTATCCGGCGCGTTTCATACCGAACTGGTCGCCGCGGCACGCACGCCACTGTCCGCTGTTATCCGCGCGACGCAGTTTGCGCCGGCGCAGTGCCCGGTCTACTCGAACAGCCGCGGCGCGCCCTACCCGGAAGCACCGGATGCGATCCAGGCGCTGCTCGATGACCACCTGCTCAACAGTGTCGAGTTCGTCAGCGAAATCGAGGCGATGTATGCCGCCGACTGTCGTGTATTCCTGGAATTGGGCCCGAAGAGCATCTGCAGCAACATGGTGCGGCAGATTCTCGGAGGGCGTGAGGCTTTGGCGGTATCGCTGGACGCCGGCGGCAGCCTGCGTGGAACGCTGCAGGGGATCGCCGATCTGTGCGCAGCCGGCGTGCAACTCGACATCCTGAATCTGTTCGACGGACGTGATCTGGCACTGCTGGATCTGAACGAGCTGGCGCAGATGGCTCAGCCGTTGTCGCTGCCGCAGCATACCTGGATGGTCAGCGGAGGTTGCGCACGCCAGATCACCGACCCGCAGATTCGCACGGGCCGCCAACCCGCGCTGAACAAGGCCACTGCAGAAGCCGCCCAGGCCAAGCGCGCGGCCGAGCTCCAAGCCGCGGCGCAGTCCGCCGCTGCGGCAGCACCTGCAAGCGCTGCGGCTCCGATGCCGTCCAGCACTGTGGCGCCCGTCAGCGCAGCACTGAACAGTGAAGCCGTGGTTGCCTACCAGCAGACCATGCGCCAGTTCCTGCAGCTGCAGGAGCGCGTGGTCCAGCAGTTCCTGGGCAGTGGAGCCCCTTCCACGTCGGCAGCCCTGCCTCAGATTTCGGCACCGCTGCCCATAGCCCATACCACGCAGCAATCCGCAGCGGCTGCGCCAACGATTGCACGGCCTGCGATTGCGGTTGCGCCTGCCGCAGTGCCTCCGAAACCCGCCCTCGTCAAGCCGGCACCGAGCCACAGCAGCGCGCCACGCGTTGATTTCAAAGCTGTGCTGCTCGGCATCGTCGCCGAACGCACCGGTTACCCTGAAGACATGCTCGGGCTCGAAGCCGATCTCGAAGCGGATCTGGGCATCGATTCGATCAAGCGCGTCGAAATCCTCGGCGCGTTCCAGAAGGCACTGCCTGGCGACTTCGGCGGCAATATTCAGACCGCGATGGAGCGCTTCACCCGCGCGAAGACGCTGAACACCATCCTGAACGAAGTTCGGTCGCTGGTGCCTGAGGCCAGCGCCGTCGAAGTCGCTGCAACAGCTGTTGCGGTGACGTCCACAACCATCGCGGCCGTCGACTTCAAGGCGCTGCTGCTCGGCATCGTTGCCGAACGCACCGGCTATCCCGAGGACATGCTCGGACTCGACGCCGATCTCGAAGCCGATCTGGGTATCGATTCGATCAAGCGTGTCGAAATCCTCGGCGCGTTCCAGAAGGCCCTGCCCGGCGATCTCGGCGGCAACGTCCAATCCGCGATGGAGCGCTTCACCCGTGCCAGGTCCCTGAACGCGATCCTCGCGGAAATCCAGGCGCTGGCCCCTGCTGTCGCGGCACCGGCCGCAGCTGCAACCGTCGCCTCCGTCGCTGTTGGTGCGACACCGGCCATCGACTTCAAGGCGCTGCTGCTCGGCATCGTTGCGGAGCGCACGGGCTACCCCGAAGACATGCTCGGACTCGACGCCGATCTCGAAGCCGATCTGGGTATCGATTCGATCAAGCGTGTCG
>JBFFJL010000291.1:0-5249 GCA_041555955.1 Nevskiaceae bacterium | reverse complement strand
TGCATTGCCACTCTCAGCCCCCGCATCCCGCTGCGAACCGACTGTTCGCGGGCAAGCTCACGCTCTTTCGGCGTTGCATGGCGGCTATCCCAGTCGTTGAGCAAGGGCACCATCGTGCGCTTGAACAACGGCGGAACCAGGGCAAACAGAATCATCGTCAGGTAGCCATACGGCAGCATCGGCGCCCCTGGCATCGCCTGCAGCTTCCAGAACTCCGCCTCAGCCTCCGCGTGGTGATGCGAATGACGCGTCAGGCTGAACAGCGTCATGCTGCTGAGCATCTTGTTGGAGTTCCATGAGTGACGCGGCTGAACCGGCGTACTCGGATCACGCACCAGTCCGTAGTGCTCGAAGTAGTTCGCAATTTCCAGGACTGCTTTGGCCCACGCGGACACTACGGCAAACAGACCGACGCCCGCCCATCCCGCAATAAAGTAGGCACCGACGAAGGGAACCACGCACATCAGGTTTCCCCGCATCAGACGGCTGTGGATCGGATTCCACACCGACTTTCCTGTCTTCGCCAGACGCGCCTTCTCCATCTTCCAGGCGTGGGCATAGCTGCCGATGGTCGAGCGAACGATGAATGGATACAGACTCTCGCCGCGCTTGGCCGTCGCCGGATCCGTAGCCAGCCCCACGTTCACGTGATGCCCATAGACATGCTCGATTGCGAACGACACATCGCTGCTGAACACCAGCATCCAGCGGCCCAGGAACATGTCGAGTGGCTTGGAGGTGCGATGCGTCAGCTCGTGACCGACATTGGTTCCGGCGACCGCATTGAACAGACCGACGCTGAGAATTCCACCGACCCACATGAACCATTGATCGGTCGCAGCGCGGCCGGCAAACATGTCAATGCCCAGGTTCTGCTGCACCCACGCGCCCAGCCCCATCGGGTCACCGGATCCGGCCATCCAGATGAACACGCCGTCCATGACCACCAGCAGCGGCAGCACCGTATACAGCGCCAGATTCAGCGCCCAAGTGGCGCCGTAGCTGGGTTCAGACAGATCCTCCGGAAGAATGGCGTCCAACACGACGAAGCCGACGACCACCGCCAGAATGCCGAACCACATCCACGCACCCCCCAGCATCAGGGTGTACGTTATCCCCACCACCATCGCTGGCATCGACAGCGATCGAATGTATTTCATCATGACCTTTCTCCTGCCTGGACTTATGTAACGATTGGGCGGAAAACGGTCGTTTCCGCCGACGTCGCTAGGTTCGGTCACAGCGATTTCGCCGTCTCCTACCGTTCGATAGGAAACGCCGAATTGTTTTCTGCGATGCTTCCGCCATGGTCAGAATGGAACAAACCGAGCGTGATACAGCGGCAGCCGGGCTCTCAACGAGCGAAGGGCTGGTATCGCTCGTGCGCACACGCCTGACGGATGCGGCCTGGCGCGAACCCATTCTGCTGATCGAGGCTCCAGCCGGCTACGGCAAGAGCACGCTCGCGCAGCAGATTTTCAAAGCCACCCCACGCGGAACCAAGGCGATCGCGCTGTCACTCAAAGCGGAACACCGGAATCCCGGCGTGCTGCTGGCCGAACTCATCGACTGCCTGTCCCGCAGCAAGGGCAAGCCCACGGCGGCATCGAGCGATCCCGCGGACCTGTTCCTGCGGCTCACCAAGAAGATTGATAACTCTTCTCAACGTCACCGCCTGATCTTTGACGACGTCCATCAGCTGACCGGCAGCCCGGCGATGGCTTATCTCAATCGTCTGCTCGGCGGTGCGGGCCCCACGCTGCAATTTGTCATGACGTCACGGGAGTTCCGTGATCCGCAGCTGTCGATCAGCGACTGGTCCGCAAGAGCCATGGTGCGCTGGCTCGGGCCTGAGGCGCTGGCAATGACCGAAGCAGAAGCGCTGGACCTGGCCAGGATGCGTGCGGCTCAATGGCAGCCTGAGCAGATCCAGGCGTTGGTCCAGACCATCCAGGGCTGGCCGGTTCTGCTTCAACTGGCGCTGTCCGGAGCTCCGTCGGCACTCGATCAGAGCCGGCTGTCGATGACCGACGCCGCACCGGTCAGGCGCTACATCGAGGACCGCTTTCTGTCCGGGCTGACCCAACCCCAGCACCAACTGCTGGCCGTCATGTCATTTGACGACGTGATCCCGACCGAGCTGCTGAACACGCTGGACATCACTGTTCCGAAGGACGCGCTGGACAGCCTGGAGCGGCTCGGAATCCTTCAACGACAGCGAATGAACACCGGGCAGGAAGCGCTCAGCATCCACCCCGTGTTGCGCGAATCTGTCCTGCGGTCCGCGACGGCCGAAACCCTGACGCAACTCCGTCAACTGCACCGCAGCGGCGCGCACTGGTGGCACGAGCACAATGATGTGCGGCGCGCCATTCAACTGATGGTCGACGCGGGAGATCGTCTGCAGGCAGCCGAGTGGCTGCAGGAAGTCGCCGAACGCCTGATGTTCCAGACCGGCTGGCACCAGACATATCTCGATCTGCTGGAGTTGTGCCAACCGCTGCCGCCCAGGTTGAAAGACCATCTTGAAGAGTTCGCGGTATGGGCACTGATCTTTCAGCGTCGCCACGTGGAGGCGGAGCAGAGGCTCAAGCGCACCCGCTCGGTTGCGGAAGATGCCTCCGGTGTTGTCCTTCTGCAGCGCGGCGTCATCGCCGGAATGCGTGACGATCACCGGTCTGCTGCGGCATTCGCCGGAGAGTGGCTGCGCAGCCACCGCGGCGACGATTATCAGCAAGGCGTCGCCCGTGTTGTCGTCGCGTTCGAGCAGAAGTGCGAGTGCCGGTTTGATGAGGCGAGCCGCAATCTCGCGCTGGCACGCGACCTGTTCGCCAACATCCACTCCGACTACGGCCTCGCCTGGGCGCATGTTGTATCGCTGTTGACACTGTTGAAGGCCGGACGCCACCGCCAGGCCCGCGCGGAAATCTTTACCAGCCTCAAGACAATCTCCGGCGAGGATGGCGCCTCCAGTCAGCGGGCGATGCTTCTCGGCATTCAGGCGCTGCTGCATTACGAGCGCGATGAGCTGGCCGAGGCTCGCGCGGCCCTGGAAGACTGTCTGCCGCTGCTGCCGGACCAAGGCGTCGCCGACGCGGTCATCTGCGGCTACATCACGGCCGCGCGCCTGCGCTGCGCCGATGGTGATCTCGGCACCGCGCTGGATCTGCTTGCGGAAGGCGAACATATCGGGGCACAGCGCGGATTCCCGCGACTGTCGAAGGCCATCGCCTCGGAGCGGGTGCTCAGCCTGCTTCGTGCCGGTGCCATCGACCAGGCCGAGTCCACTGCTCACCTGGCGGACCTGCGTCCCGACAGCAACGCCGCGTTCGCAAAGGACCGCGGCGTGCGCCTGTTCACGCGTCTGGCACTGCTGCGGGGCGAGGCCCGCAGGGCGGCAAGCCTGATTGCCCCCATGGTGGCGCACGCCCGCAGTTCCGGACAGCAGTTCAAGCTCTGCGAGTGCCTGCTGCTGAAGGCCATCGCCAACTACGATCTCGGCAACGCGCCGCGAGCGCTGGAGCAGATACACGAGGCACTCAAGCTCGGAGAACTCAAGGGTTATTTCCGGGTGTACTACGACGAATACACCCTGCTCTCTCCATTGCTGGAAACGTATCAGTCCGAATATCGCGCGCGCTGCAGCCCGCTCGCGCAGAAAATTCGCGACAAGGCGTCCCCGACCCATGCCGAAAGCACCCTGGACGCGTTGAGCGAGCGCGAGGTCCAGATTATCAAGCTGCTATCCGAAGGGCTCAGCAACGCCGAGATCGCCAGCCGCTGTTTTCTCGGCGAGGGCACCGTCAAATGGTATCTCCACAACATCTACGGCAAATTGGAGGTCGGCAGTCGTATGGCGGCGGTCCATGCAGCCCAGCGTGCAGGGCTGGTCTGAGAACCTTCCCGACGGCTGCACCCGCCGATGACCGAGATGCCCGCACGATTCCTATCGATCGATAGGAGACGCCCCGATCGGCGACCGATAGTGTGACCTCCACATGACCCTGACCAACGCGGCAAGCGGCACAGGCCAGCGCAGGTCAGGCCAATAAATTGCGAGAGGAGCCCTCATGCTGTCACGCCTGTTCCGCCGCTCAGCGGTCGACTGCACGATGCATATCGTGCCGTCCGGTCGCGAAGTGAAGGTCAACGCCAAGTCGACGCTGCTGCAGGCCGCACTGGATCAGTCCATCCCCTTCCCCCACGACTGCCGCGCGGGCGGCTGCGGAAAATGCAAATGCCGCCTGGTCAGTGGAAAAGTCCGCGAGATGACCGACAAGAGCTATATCCTGAGTGCGGAGGAGCTCAAGCAGAACTACATCTTGGCATGCCAGAGCACGGCGCAGACGGACATCACAGTCGAGGTCAATATCGACACACGGGGTCGACCAGCACACCCAGTGATCCATACGCGTGGGGAAATCACTGCGCTTGACCCCCTGACTCACGACATCATGCGGGTTCAGGCAAGGCTGGAAGATCCCGCCATCTACACCGCTGGCCAGTACGCCGAGATCTATGTCCCGGGCGTGATCAAGGACGGGGCACGAGAAGCGCGAAGCTATTCGTTTGCCAGTGCGCCGGGAACGTCGGGCACGGTGGGAACAGTGTCGTTCTTCATCCGGCGTGTTCCCGGCGGCGGCTTCACCGAATGGCTGTTCAACGCGGCCAAGGTCGGTACCGTGCTGGAGGGACATGGCCCGTACGGCGATTTCTGGCTGCGACCAGGCGATGCGCCACTGCTGTGCATTGTCGGCGGCAGCGGACTTGCACCGATCCTCGCTCTACTGGAGCAGGCCCAAATCGAAGGCGTCACGCGGGACGTCACCCTGTTCTTCGGCGCCAGAGCGCAGCGCGATCTCTATGTACTGGATCGCATCGAAGCGCTCAAGGCGAACTGGCACGGGAAGTTCGCATTCGAGCCCGTGCTGTCGGCCGAAGCGGACGACAGCGGCTGGGCCGGCCGCCGGGGTTTCATTCCGGAACACTTTGAAGCCGTGCTCGGCACCCGCATCGGTCAACATCATGCCTACCTGTGTGGTCCGCCGCCGATGATCGACGCCTGCATCAAAGTCCTGAACGACGCGGGCGTCGGAGAGGAATGTATTTTCTTCGACAAATTCCTCGATCGCAGTCACGTCACCGAAGCTTAGCTGCTCATCGGCGCAGCATCCCGGCAACAATCCACCCGCCACCATGGCTCCGGCACCCTGACGCTGCCGCAGTCCGACTGTGCACTGAGACGCGCG
>JBFFJL010000290.1:0-5255 GCA_041555955.1 Nevskiaceae bacterium | reverse complement strand
TGTGCACCACGCGACTCCTTGCGGTTCTCGGCGCCGACGATCGTCAGCAGCGCCTGTCCCAGCAGGTTGTCCAGTTCCAACGTCTCGGCCAGATCGGTGTTCCAGATCATTCCGCGGTCGGAAATACCCAGATCCTGAGTGAAGGTATTGATGACGCCCTTGAGCTTGTCGACGCCTTCCTGCATCAGTTCGCCTTCACGGAACACTGCACAGTGCTTCTGCATGGTCTTTTGCATGTCAATGCGCACCTGCGCAGTAGACGTTCCACCCTTGGCGTTGCGGAAGCCATCCAGACGCGCCAGCGCCTTCTCTTCCGACGCTCCGGAAATCTTCTTGTGCGGCTGTCCCGGCTTGACCAGTTCGGTCGCACGGATCGCCGCGGCGCGTCCGAACACGACCAGATCCAGCAGCGAGTTCGAACCCAGGCGGTTGGCGCCATGCACCGAGACGCAGGCGGCTTCGCCGACGGCCATCAGGCCCGGCACCACGCTATCCGGATTGCCATCCTTCAGGGTCACGACTTCGCCGGTATACAACGACGGGATTCCCCCCATGTTGTAGTGCACGGTCGGCACGACAGGAATCGGCTCCTTGGTGACATCAACGCCGGCAAAGATCTGGGCCGACTCGGAGATACCCGGCAGACGTGCGTGCAGTACTTCCGGCCCCAGATGCTCCAGATGCAGATGAATGTGATCACCTTCAGCACCGACGCCGCGTCCCTCTCGGATCTCGGTCGCCATCGCGCGCGACACCATGTCACGCGGCGCCAGATCCTTCACGCTTGGCGCATAGCGCTCCATGAAGCGCTCGCCGTCCTTGTTGGTCAGGTAGCCGCCTTCACCGCGCGCGCCTTCAGTAATCAGGCACCCGGCACCATAAATACCTGTCGGATGGAACTGCACAAACTCCAGATCCTGCAGCGGCAGGCCGGCGCGCAACACCATACCCGCACCATCACCCGTGCAGGTATGCGCTCCGGTGCACGAGAAATAGGCACGTCCGTAACCGCCGGTTGCCAGAATCACCAGATGTGCGCGAAAACGATGTAGCTGCCCGGTCGCCATATCCCAGGCCAGCACGCCCTGACAGGAACCATCTTCGTCCATCAACAGATCGAGCGCGAAGTACTCGATGAAGAACTGTGCTTTGCACTTGAGGCTCTGTTGATACAGCGTGTGCAGCATCGCGTGTCCGGTACGGTCGGCGGCGGCGCAGGTGCGCTGTGCTGGCGGACCCTTGCCGAATTCGGTGGTCATGCCGCCGAACGGACGCTGATAGATCTTGCCCTCGGCGGTACGCGAAAACGGTACGCCGTAATGCTCGAGCTCGATGACAGCATTGGGCGCTTCGCGCGTCATGTACTGAATCGCGTCCTGGTCACCGAGCCAGTCGGAACCCTTGACGGTGTCGTAGAAGTGCCAGCGCCAGTCGTCGCGTCCCATGTTGGACAACGCCGCGGAAATGCCGCCTTGCGCGGCCACGGTGTGCGAGCGCGTCGGGAACAGCTTGGTGATGTTCGCCGTCTTCAGGCCGGATTCAGCCAGACCCAGCGTGGCGCGCAAGCCGGAACCGCCGGCGCCGACAACCACTGCGTCATATTCGTGATGAATGATCTCGTAAGCAGCCATGTTCAGGTGTTTCCTCAGGCGAGCGCGATCTTGAGCACGGCAAAGATGCCGGCAGTCGCAGCGATGGCGTGGACGAATTTGTTCAGCATCAGCATCGTCAGCTTGGATGCCGCACCGGGGACATAGTCCTCAACCACGACCTGAACACCCAGCATCGAGTGATACAGCGTGGCGGCGAGGAACAGCACCAGGGTCACTGCAACCGACGGCGCCGAAATCCAGTACGCCAATGCGGCATAACTGGTATCACCCGTCGCCAGCTTGGCGATCGAGAACACGAACCACAGCGACAGTGGAATCAGCGCCAGCGCAGAAACGCGCTGGACCCAGAAATGATGGACGCCATCCTTGGCTGAACCGAGGCCGCGGGCGCGTGACAACGGTGAACGCAAATCATTGCTCATGGCGGGTCTCCGTTATGCCAGACGGGCGACCGCCCAGGCCGCCACGGTGAGAACCAGCGAAACCAGCACCACCGCGTAGCCGGAGCGTTCAGCAGTCTTCAGATCGAAGCCCATGCCGACGTCCCAGAACAGGTGACGAATACCGTTGCCGAGGTGATACATCAGCGCCCAGGTCCAGCAGAACAGCAGGAACTGGCCGTACCACGCAGTGATGTGCGGACCGACCATCGCGTAGATCTTGGGACCGCCAGCGATTGCGGTCAGCCAGCCAACCACCAGCAGCGCGCCTGCGGTCAGTCCGATCCCGGTAATCCGGTGCGCGAACGACAGCAGTGAGGTCCATTGGAAACGGTAGTACTGCCCCAGCATGAAGGGCGATAGCGGACGCGGGTCCGCGGGTGTTTTGCTGCTCATTCCGGCTCCCCCACGAAGGGACGTGAAGACGTGAAACTAGAAGTATCAGAAATCGATGCACCGACCGTTTTTTTCCCAGTCGCCATAGCGCGTCGGTTCCAATCCGTCGCTGCGGCCGCCAATTTCCCTAACCTGCCCCTGTTTCGGCGCCGTTGCCGGGAGCTGTTCTTCTGATGCGGGATCCTGCTTCTGCATCTGCTCAAGCAGCGCAGACAACGGCACCACTTCGTCTGCTTTGGCAGGCGAAACAGCGCTTGGTTTGAGATCCTGATGGTCGGACACTGGATAATCGAGGCGGCTTAGCCGTAATAGTGTGACAAATTTAGACTGCTTCCGGCAATGAATACGACCATTGGACTCCCCCTTGATGAGCTGGTGCTGCTGCGCGCCAGCGGCGCCGACGCGCGCGATTTCCTGCAAGGCCAGCTCAGCAGCGACCTGCGCAAGCTGAATTCACAGACTGCGCAGATCAGCAGCTATAACAGTCCCAAAGGCCGCATGCTGGCGGTGCTGCATCTGATCGAGAATGCCGACGGCATCCTGATCGAGCTGCACGCGTCAGTCGCCGCAGCGGTGCTCAAGCGGTTGCGCATGTTCGTGCTGCGCTCGCGCGTCACACTGAATGAACCGGACCCCACATTGCGCAGTTTGGGCCTGATCGGACCTGACGCCGCATCCGCGCTGAGTCTCTTGGGACTGCACGCGCCCGAATCCGCGCTAGCCTGCAGCCGCAACAGCGACGGCCTGTGCGCATTGCGGCGCCACGGCACCACACCGCGCTACAGCGTGGTCGGCACCGCCACGGCGATCGATTCAGCGGAACGGACCCTACGCCAGCACGGCAGCCTCACGTGGAACACCTCATGCGACGCCTGGCGACGTGCGCAGATCGAGGCCGGCGAACCGGTTGTCGTCACGGCAACCAGCGATCATTTCGTGCCGCAGATGGCCAATCTGGATCAGCTCGGCGGCATCGCCTTTGACAAAGGCTGCTACACCGGACAGGAAATCGTTGCGCGGCTGCACTATCTCGGCAATCTGAAGCGGCGCCTGTTCGTATGTGACATCGGGGGCGCCACGCCGCTGGCCGGCGACGACGTTCTGTCCGGCGACAGCACCGTCGGCGAAATTATCGATGCCGTCGGCGACGGCAACAGCGCCCTCGCCAGCGCCGTACTTCAGCTCGAACACATCGGCCACTCCGGGCTGCGGCTCCGTAACGGCGCGAGCCTGTCCCCACGCGGATCAATCTGACAGGAAAAGTGCCACTCAATCCAACAATGTCGGCCGGTGACGCTGCCGGAACCCCAGACGCCTGACCGGGTCTGTTATTGATCCGGGAGCAAGCCGCTCCCCGTCGCCACCTGATTCCCTGGCCCCGCCTCCTTGGAAACCGCCCACGATGCGCATCCGATCACTGCTGCTGTTACTGCTCTGCCCGATATTCGCGGCGCAAGCCTTCAGCCCCGACCTGTCCGATCTCGACCACCTGCCACTGAACGTGGTCAGTCCCAGCGTCAGCCAGCAGGGCATCGCCAAAGCCGCCCTCGCGGGCGCAGAGCCACGACGTTACGCGGTTGCCATGCCGGTCACGCTGTCGCTCGTCGACGGGCAGTGGGACCAAATCGAAGCAAAAACGGCGCGCTGGCGCACCCGCGTCTACTCGGCCGGCGCGCGATCGATCAGCTTTCAATTCACGCGCTTCGATCTGCCGCAAGGCGCTCAGCTCTGGATCTACGATGGCGCCGGCGCTCTGGTTCAAGGTCCGTACGACGCCAGTGATCAAAATCCCGAAAATGGGCTGTGGACCGCGATCGTGTCCGCTGATACCGCGGTCGTTGAACTGCAAGTTCCGGCACAACAGCGCAACGCCGTGGACTTGCATATCGCACAAGTGTTCTACGGTTTCCGCAGCTTCGACCAGACCAGCAGCATCGCCAAATCCGGTAGCTGCAATATCGACGTCGTTTGCCCGCTCGGCGACAACTGGCGTGACGAAATCCGCTCCACTGCGCAAATTTCCATCGGCAACACCTACCTGTGCAGCGGCGTACTGCTGAACAACATTCGCGAGAACGATGATCCCTTATTCATCACCGCGGACCACTGCGGCATCGGCGATGTGGACGGCGGTCCGGCGTCTTCGGTGGTGTTCTACTGGAACTTCGAAACCAGCAGCTGTGGCGGCAGCCGCAATGGCACCTTAAGCCAGAATCAGAGTGGCTCGACCTTCCTGGCTGACGACGTCAGTTCTGACTTCACCCTGGTCCGTCTGAACAAGATCCCGAATGCAGCATTCGACGTCCACTATGCCGGCTGGTCTGCACGGACCACCGCGCCACAATCAGGCGTCTCGATCCATCACCCCAGCGGCGACGAAAAAAGCATCAGCGAGTACACACAACCCGCAACGGTTTTCGACAACGTCTGCATTGACGGCATCCCCCCCGCCTGCACACGCTCGGTCGACACCTGGGAAGTCACCTGGAATCAGGGCACCACAGAAACCGGCTCATCGGGCGGCGGGTTGTGGGACCAGAATCATCGCGTTGTCGGCGTGCTCTCCGGTGGCGGCGCCTCGTGCAGCTCACCCGGAGAGCCCGATTACTTCGCCCGATTTTCACTGGGTTGGAGCGCCAATGAGACCAGTGACGGCCAGCTCAAAGCCTGGCTGGATCCAGACAACACCGGGGCTCTGACTCTCGATGGCAAGAATCCGGGCGTAGTCCCCACACCGACGCCCACTCCCACTCCCACTCCAACGCCGACGCCGACGCCTACTCCCACCCCAACCCCAACCCCAACC
>JBFFJL010000289.1:0-5256 GCA_041555955.1 Nevskiaceae bacterium | reverse complement strand
CCAGGCTCCAAGCATGACTGAGATGCCGAGCACGGCTTGCGCCGGCCCGTCGTCGTTGCCGCGACGTCTTCTTGCCACGTGTCCCTCCCGAGTCGCGTTATGTGCCCCGTTGCCGAGACTGCGATCTGATTCGGTTTGCCCTTAAGCCGAATCGTACTCGAGCGGAATCCAAAGCGATACTCGCTCGGCGCGCCCTACATGCGCGCGAGCCATGGACCTGCAAGACGGCTGGAAATGGGACCGGATTGGCGCAAGCGTTGCGCTTGGCGGGGCCATATCCGCTCAGCGGCGCAGCACTCTGACCTCACGCTGCGGGAACGGAATCTCGATACCATTTTCTCTGAGCGTTTCGAAGATCATCAGCAGCAGGTCACCGCCGACGCGGTTACGGCCGTCGTCTACGCCTTCCATCCAGAACTCGACGAACATGTTGACGCCGGAGTCGCCGAAGCTGGCGATCTCGCAATCCGGGCGCATCTCGATCGGCAGATGGTCGCCACTGATGACCTGCGGATGCTGTTTGACGGTCTCGCGAATGAGGTCGCACAGCTTGCGGATGTCGGTGGCATACGCAACCGAGAAGTCCACGCGGTAGCGCTGCTGATGATCCTTGTGCGTCCAGTTGGTGAACGCCTTGGTAATGAAGGTTTCGTTCGGCACCAGCACAACCTTGCCGTCGAAGGCTTCGAGCGTGGTGTAACGCAAGGTCAGCTCGCGCACATAGCCGGCCTGGCCGTCTTCGATCTCGACGTAGTCGCCGACTGACAGGGAGCGGTCGAACAGGATGATGATGCCGCTGATGAAGTTGGAGGCGATCGACTGCAGGCCAAAGCCGAGCCCGACGCCGAGCGCGCCGCCGAACACGGCCAGCGCGGTGAGGTTGATGCCCATGATCTGCAGCAGCAGAAGGCACACCAGCACCGAGACGCCGATCTGGAACAGCTTGGCGACAACCTCTCGCGTACGCAGGTCCAGCCGTTCCTGTTTTCGGATCGCCTGCAGGCCGGCGCGGTTCGAGACCCAGCCGATCCAGAACAGCAGCGAGCCGAACACCAGCACGCGCAGCACGCCGCCGGCGGTGAAGCGCAGGCTGCCGATCTCCACCGCCATCGATTCCAGCACCGCGGTGATCGGGCTGAGCCAGCCCATCAGATGCAGAATCAGAATCGGCAGACCCACCACGTGCAGCGCCCAGGCGGCGAAGCGCCCCACCTGCAGCACGCGAATGCCGAGCTCGAACAGCCACAGCATAGCCAGCACCACGGCGCCACGCAGCAGCCACTCGTCGCCAATCAGGATCTTGCTGGCCGCAGCAGCCACCATCAGCAACAGCGCAACGCTTGCGGGCAACAGCAGCTTGTCGCTGCGCGCAACGAGTCGGCGCAGCCAGGTGGCGTCGGAACCCAGCGCGGCGATGCGCGAAGACAGCATCCACGCCAGCAGCATGGCCGCCACCGCGGCACCCAGCTGCATATAGGTTTCAGGCGCGGCGAATGCGCTCTGCGTCGCCGCGATGACTTGATGCATTGCATCTTCGAGCGAGCCTGGACTCATCGTGCCTGTGCGCCTGCGCTGTCTGTTGTCGTGATCAGAGCCTGCCCTCGGCAGATGCACAAGTCCAGCGGTACGGGACGAACTCTGGCGCACCGCATGATCGCATCTGGGCCCGCGATGCTCAGTCCTTCGCGCCTTCGCTCAGACGAATGACGGTTCCCGTGTCCGCCGTGATCACGAGAACAAAACCCCGACCGAGCTTGCCGGAGACCGCGGTTCCGGAGACAACCCACAAGTTGTTCTGGCGGAAAGCGAGAAAAGGCGCCTGTTCAAACGTCTCATCCTTGCCGTAGGTTTCGGTCCACAGCTCGCGGGCGGTGCGCAGCGCCGTCTTGCCGTTGTCGATCGGCCCGCGCGGAGCCTGACCTTCGATCTGCTCGTCCGGCTGAACCTGTTCGAGATACGGCCCGGCCCAGGCCTGCCATTCGGCCGCAGGCGCCGCATCGGCTGCAGTGCGTGGCGCCCGCGGCTTGCGCAGATGCAGGTCGTAGGGCCTGGGGTAGCTGGTCGGCAGTGACACGGCCTTGTCGCCGAGCAGTGCGTTCAGCGCCTTGCGCGCGGCTTTGGCCACGTCGACCGGCGTCGGCGGACTGGGCGGACGCGTATAGACGATGTTCTGCTGGCCGTCGATGACGACGAACCACGGCGTGCGATTGATGCCGTAGGGATAGACCAGAGGATCACCGTCAAGCAGCAGCGGAAAGCTCAGGCCGCGATCCTTCATCGCCTGCACCGGATCGCCGTCGCGTTCCTTGATGTTGATGGTCCAGACGTTGACGCCGGCGTCGCGGTAGTCCTCCCAGATGTCCTGCACGTAGGGCTGCAGCGCGCGGCTGAACGGACACCATGAGGGCCAGAACAGCAGCACGGTCGGCCGACCGTGCGCATCGGCAGGATACGACACGGTTTCACCCGCTGGCGTCTTGAGTGACCACGCCGGGGCTTTGCTCGGCTCCGCCATCGCCAGCTGCGACACGCTCAGCCCCAGCAGCAGCGCGGCAAACGTGCGGGCGCAGCGTCGAATCATCCGCTCGCTCATCCGCTTCAGAAGAACTTCTTGGCCATGCCGAGCACACCGGCCACGCCGCCGGCGGATTCCAGCAGGCTGCCGCCGCTGCTGAACTGGTCGATCAATTTCGGCAGGGTTGCCGCCAGACCGTCCGCCGCCTTGTCCGGACTGACGCCAATCTGCTCGGCGAACGAGCCGATCTTGCCGCCACCGAAGATGGACAGGATTTGCGCCGGATCAATCGCGGCGTTGGAGCCGTCACCCAACCATGAACTGACCATGCCCTGCAGGTTGCCGTTGCTCGACAGCTGCGCGACCAGCGACGCGATGTCGAGCTTGCCGTCCTTCTGCCCGATCAACTGCGTCAGCGCCTTGCCGATCACGTCCAGATTGCCCTGGCCACCAAGATAGTCCTGCAGCAGCTTGGCTCCGATTTGCAGCATGTCCATGGGTGTTCCTCCATTGAATGCGCCATCGTAGTGAGCCGATGCGCTGACACGCAAACAACGGTCAGTCGGGTCGCGACCAAGTTTGAACTCCGTCACACGCCTTTTTTGCCGTTGACGGATACTGCGCTCGCGGCGGCGCGCCGCAAGCCGCGAGGCGCAATCAGGAGTAACACATGATTCGGAATCTTCTGCTTATTTCGCTGCTGGCCTGCACTGCAGGGGTCACCGGCGCGATAGCCGGTGATGACATTGCCCATGCCAAGGATCACCCGCTGCTGACGCGCTATCCCGACGCCCATATCTCCGAATACAGCAAGAACTACAACGCGGTCGATTATTCCGTCGGCGCCGCGGGACAACCCGCGACCATCGAGACGATCGAAGGCGACACCACGTCGATACGGTACTTCTACGAAAGTGTGGAGAAGCAGCCGAGTCCGCTGCAGCTGATCCGCAATTATCAGAACGCGGTCAAATCGCTTGGCGGCGAAGTTCTGTTCGAGCGCCGCCCCAGCGACACCGACGGCGGCGAAACCACGCTCAAGGTGACCAGCAGCGGCAAGGATTTCTGGATCAAGGTGCTACCGGAAATCTACAGCTCGCCGACCCAGAGCTACCAGTTGATCATCACCGAAGTGGCTGCGATGGCTCAGGTGATTACCGCCAATGAGCTGCTGGACGAGCTGAACAAGAATGGTTTCATCACGCTGTACATCAACTTCGACACCGGCAAGTCAGATCTGAAGGCGGACGGACTGGCCACGGTGAAAGAGATTGCGGCGATGCTGCGCACCAATCCGGCCATCAAGCTCAGCGTCGAGGGTCACACCGACAATGTCGGCAATGCCGCAGCCAACCAGACGCTGTCGCAGGCGCGTGCCACCAGCGTGATGAACGCGATCGTGGCGGCGGGTATCGATGCCTCCCGCCTCAGTGCTGCAGGTTACGGGCAGGAACGACCGGTGGCGGACAATCGCAGCGAAGAGGGTCGGGCCAAGAATCGGCGCGTGGAGCTGGTCAGGCAGCCCTGAGGCCCCGCGAGGGCGCACCGCCTCAGGATTCCAGTGCCCCGCCCTTTGCCATGGTCTGGGTGCCGACGATGATCATGCGCACCATCCGGATCAGTTGGCGACTGATCTCACCATGCTGTTCGCGCGGCAGGTCCATCGCGGTCGCGCCGATCGCGAACACCAGCCGCGTGATCGCCTTGGCGGTGAGCGCCGGCTCATAGAGGCCGGTCTGGTTCACCTGCGCCAGGCGAATCAGATCGACGCGCAGCTCGTCCTCGAAGAACTGCAGCTCGCGCTCGACCGCCTGCTTGAACGCGTCGGAGCCGACCGTACCTTCGCGCAGCAGGATATGCAGCAGATTCTGATCCGCGCCCAACTGCTTCATGAAGGTTTCGACCGAGCTGCGTACGACGCTGCGCTCGGTGGTCGCGCGTTGGCGCGCGGCGCCGATGATCTCGCGCAGCGAGCGGCCAGCCAGATCAATCAGCGCGATCGCCAGCTCGTCGATGTCGTGAAAGTGCCGGTAAAAGCTGTTGGGCGCGATGCCGGCTTCGCGCGCGACTTCGCGCAAGCTCAGCGTCGAGACACTGCGATTGGGGCCGACCAGTTTGAGCGCTGCGGCGATGATGTCGTCGCGCGTGATCACGGCCTTGCGGCCCGCCACGGCGCGGGCATCGGATGCGGTATGCGTGCGGGTGGGACTCACGGCAGAGAACAAAGCATCCGGGCTGGAAAGGTCGGCTGCAATCATACCGTCACAATTACTATACAGTTGTATAGACATTTGTGCAGTTATCCGTATACTGCCCATATTGCGACTGTCAGAGACTGCTGTGACGACTCCTGCACCCGGCGCCATGAGCCGCCTGCTGAAACCGCTGATTGCCCCGGATGTATTCGACTTCTGGGCCTCGCGGATCAATCCGACCTGGTCGTGGGAACGCCCGCTGGCGCGGGTGATCGAGCGCCGCACCGAAGCGCGCGACAGCGTGACACTGGTGCTGCAGCCCAACCGTCATTTCGCCGGCTTCGTGCCGGGCCAGCACATCAACGTCACCGCCGAGGTCGACGGCACGCGCATCACCCGCAGCTACAGCCCGACCAACATTCCGGGCCCGGACCGGCGCATCGCGCTGACGATCAAGCGTATCGACGGCGGCCGTCTGAGCCCGCATCTGTGCGATCACGCGCAGCCCGGCGATGTGCTGGAACTGGGGGCGGCCTTCGGCGAGAT
>JBFFJL010000288.1:0-5283 GCA_041555955.1 Nevskiaceae bacterium | reverse complement strand
CCTACCGCCCCAACCTGCCGGCGCAGATCCAGATCACCGATGTCGTATTCACTGCGCTGCAGCCGGCACTGCCGGCCAACGACATCGCGCTGGGTTTGGGCACGGTCGGACAGCTTTCGCTGGAGAGCCTGGTCGCGCTCGGTTTGGAACCGGCCACCGCACTGGCCGTGCTGACCTCGCCGGCGACGATCGATATGCTGGGCCAGATCGCCGCCAACGTCGGCGCCGACTTCGCATTGCCGGCACGCGACCACGCTGTGCCCAGCTATCTGAAGGGCTACCGCGGCTGGGATACGGTACAGGCCAACCAGCTGATTCGCGGCTACGAGCGTCTGCAGGTCATGCAGATGGACATGACCGGCATCCGCATCTTGGGTAGCAGTGAGAATCCCATTGGCGCCGATCAGGTCACGCTGATCACCGAGGCCGGCTTCACTTGGGTGCTGGACATGCCGGACCGCAACGAACTGCAGTTCGAGGGCGGCGACTACAACAACACGCACGCCAGCCCGGGCGCCGACGGTACCGGCGGCCTGCCCGCCGACGGCTCGCCGGCAACGATGCGTCTTAATCCGACGCAGCAGACCGACGGCTTCGCCGACGACTTTGCCGCCGGCTATCGCATCATCGTCCGCGGCGAATACAACAACCTGCTGTTCGGCTGGACCTACAAGCCGCAGATCGTCTGGTCCCACGACGTTTACGGCATCGCGATCAGCCCCTCGCAGAACTTCATCGAAGGCACGATGCTCTACCAGCTGGCTACCGATGTCGAAATTACCAACAAGCTCGGCGCCCAGGTGTTCTATCAGGGCTGGGCCGGCGGCGGCACCGTCAACGGTTACAAGGACAAGGACTTTGCGGGTTTTGCGGTGTCGTACACGTTCTGAACGATCACGCCGAAGACAGCATAAAACGATCAACTGGCTACGGCCGCGCGACAACAGGTTTGGCAAGGAGAGAGGCGCATGATGCAAAAAAAACATTGGTGGATGCCGCTGATTGCAGCTGCGGCGCTGAGCTCAACGACTGGAGCATTCGCCAAAGCGTCGGCTGACGAAGCCGCGCGACTCGGCAAAGACCTGACGGCAGTCGGTGCGACCCGTGCCGGCAACGCCGATGGCAGCATTCCGGAATGGGTTGGCGGCAAGTATTTCGACGACACCATCCGCAAGCAGACCCCCGCCAGTCTCGAAGCGCTGCGTCAGCAGTTCGAGGACGTGCGCGGCGAGAGCCCGCAGGACTTCGATGCGTTGCTGAAGTATCTGGATAATTTCAAGATCGAAGACTATCCGGCAATCTCGAAGCAGATCGACGCGATCATCGCCAAGCTGCCGGCGGAGCAGCAGGCACTGGCAAAGAAGCAGCGAGAACAGATTGGTGGCGGCGGCAAGTACGAGGCGCCGCAGTTCATCATAACCAAGGACACGATGGCAAAGTACGCCGAGCACCTGACCGAAGGTCAGAAGGCGATGTTTGCCAAGTATCCGGACTACCGGATGATCGTGTACCCGTCGCTGCGTACGGCCTACTTCCCGAAGGAAGTCGAGCAGGCCACGATCAAGAATGCAACAACCGCTTCACTCAAGGGCACTGACGAAGTCGAAGGAGCCGTGCTCGGCTTCCCCTTCCCGATCCCGAAAAGCGGCGCGGAAGTCATCTGGAATCACAAGATGCGATTCCGCGGCAGCGCCGTGCGGCGCTACAACAATCAAGCGATCGTCAAACTGGATGGCAGCTACAAGATCAGCAAGCTGGTCGAGGACGTGAAGTTCAAATATGCCAACCTTCAGGAGGCCAATCCGGGCACCAAGATCCTGCTGTATTACCTCTCGGAAGTGCTGTCGCCGCCACGTGTTGCCGGGCAGCTGATTCTGGTGCATGAGACCTCGGGCGCCGAAGGCAGCGGCCGCGATGCCTGGATCTACAACCCGGGTCTGGGTCGCGTCAATCGCGCGCCCGACGTCGGCTATGACAATCCCTACATCGGCACCGATGGCGAGCAGTTCAACGATCAGGTCGACCTGTTCAACGGCGCCCTCGATCGCTACGACTGGAAGCTGGTCGGCAAGAAGGACATGTACATCCCGTACAACTCCTTCCTGATCAACGCGCCGCTGATCAAGTACAAGGACATCATCCGTCCGGGACACATCAACCAGAACCTCGCGCGCTATGAGATGCATCGCGTCTGGATCGTCGAGGCGACGCTGCGCCAGGGCCTGCGTCACCAATTCAAGAAGCGTCGCTTCTATGTGGACGAAGACAGCTGGGCCATCGCCGCGGTGGATTGCTACGACAACCGCGACCAGCTGTGGAAGGTTCAGGAAGGTCAGTTGATCACTGTGCCGTTCGTGCCGACGGTGACTGCGATCCCCGAGATCATCTATGACCTGCAAAGTGGCCGTTACTTCGTCACCGCCCTGCAGAACGAGGACAAGATCAGCGACTTCAAGATCGACTTCAATGATCGCGATTTCGCACCCAATGGTTTGGCGCGTAAGGCTCAAAGCAAATAACGCGTCTGCTGCATCTCGGGGGAGAAGACGATGACTCAGAAGCACGAACGCGGCCGCGCCGGTAGTTTTGGCGCGGCTGCAATGGGGGTCGTGAGCGTTCTGTTCGGAACGCTGGCGTGGGCTCAGGACGATGATGTCGGGATCGACACGACATTGGAGCCGCGCCCGGCCGTGTTCGCGCCGCGATCGGAGTCTTCCCTGCTGCTGGACATCACGCGCGCCGGCGACCATTACGTGGTCGTCGGTCAGCGCGGCAACATCCTGTTGTCCGATGACGGCACGCAGTGGAAGCAGGTCCCGGCCCCCAACGATGCAACCCTGACCCGCGTACGCTTCCTCGACGCCAGGATCGGCTGGGCCATTGGCTACGATGGCACTCTGCTCGGCACCACCGACGGCGGCGAAAACTGGACGCTGCTGCAGCACGACGCCGGCTGGGGCAAGCCCTACTACGACATCCGGTTCTTCGATGCCGATAACGGCCTGCTGGCGGGTGCCAATGGCGTGCTCAAGCGCAGCAGCGATGGCGGCAAGTCCTGGCAGGACATCGATACCGATGCGCTGGAGGATGGCCCCAATCTGTACAACCTGGTCACGCTCGGCGACGGCAGCCTGCTGCTAGCCGGTGAACGCGGATTCCTGGCACGGTCGAGCGACCGCGGAGAAACCTGGCAGCGCCTCAAGTCGCCTTACACCGGCTCGTTTTTCGGCGCCCTGCCGATCGATCAGTCCGGCGCCGTGATCTTCGGCCTGCGCGGCAATGCGTTCTACGCCGCAGATCTAGCGCAAGCCACGATCCTGACTGCGGACGACATCGAGGCGATGCGCGAGGCTGCATTCGACCCCGAGTCCGCCACCGGTGCCGCCAACCCGGTGAGTGCCGTCGCCGGCTGGGCCGAACTCGCCAGTGAGTCGTTCGAAAGTCTGTTCGGCGGCACCCACGCAGCGGACGGCACCGTCCTGCTGTTCGGCATGAACGGCCACGTGATGCAGGCCGACCTGGCGCAATCCAGGCTGTCGCGCCTGCCGCTGGATGCGAATACCGTTTCGGACATCAACATGAACACCGGCATCGTCGCCGGGGACAGCCTGATCGTCGTCGGCACATCCGGCGTCCAGCGCCTGCATTGGTCGCACTGACCACCTATTTCGGGGGAGATACGTCATGGCAGGAGCCGCCATCAGCGGGCCGATCACCGACCGCATTCTGCGCGTGGTCGAGCCGATCATCTACGACCGTCGCCACATCACGCACATCATTCTGATTCTGCTGACCGCGTTCTTTGCCTTCCAGACCACACGCCTGCAGCCGGATGCAGGCTGGCTCAAATCGGTCCCGCTGAATCACCCGTACATGCAGAAGTTCCGCGAGTACTACCGCGATTTCGGCGGCGCCAACAGCGTGCTGTTCGCGCTGATCCAGAAAGACGGCGACATCTACAACGATCGCTTCATGAGCCAGCTGCAGCAGGCGACCGACGATGTGTTCTTCACGCCCGGCGTCGATCGCGCCCGCGTGATGTCGCTGTTCACACCGAACGTGAACTACGTGGAGAACGTCGAGGGCGGCCTGGCCGGCGCGACGGTGATCCCGCCGGACTACACGCCAACGCCGGAGGTCCTCGAAAAAGTCCGCTCCAACGTCGCCAAGGCGCAGGTCATCGGCCGCCTGGTCACCAATGATCAACGCGGCGCAATGATCATGGCCGAGCTGCTGGAGGTCGATCCGACTACCGGCGAAAAACTCGACTACCGCAAGGTTGGCGGTTACCTGGAAACGTTACGCGCCAAATACGAAAAAGACGGCATCACGGTCCACATCATCGGCTTCGCCAAGATCGTCGATGACATGACCAATGCGTCACTGGAGGTCGCAGGGTTTTTCGGACTGACTCTGGTCATCACCGGCCTGCTGCTGTGGCTGTACTGCGGCTCGTTCAAGCTGGGCCTGATCCCGCTGGGTTCGTCCGTCGTCGCGGTGGTCTGGGAAATGGGGCTGCTGAGAAGCGTCGGCTACGGACTGGATCCGTTCGCGATTCTGGTGCCGTTCCTGATTCTCGCTGTCTCCGTCAGCCATGGGGTGCAGTACGTCAATGCCTGGGTCGACGAAGTTCACGCCGGACGCAGCAGTTACGATGCGTCACTGGAAACCTTCCGCCGTCTGGCGATTGCCGGAACGATCGCATTGATGACCGACGTCGCCGGCTTTGCGACGATCTACCTGATCGAAATCCAGATCATTCGCGAGATGTCGATCAACGCGGTACTGGGTGGTCTCGCCATCATCGTCGCCAACAAGATGTTCGTCCCGATCTGGCTGACGATGATCAGAATCAACGACGTCCAGGGATTCATCGAGCGCCAGAACAAGCGAGATGCCGTGCTCGACAAGCTCTGGTGGTGGATGTCGGGCGTGACACGAATTCCCGTCGCTGCAGCGGTCATCATCGTCTGCGCGGTGATTGCCGGCTGGTCGTTCTGGGCGGCGAAGGATCTCAAGATCGGAGACGCGCTGAAGGGCGTCCCGGAGTTGCGGCCGGACTCACGCTTCAACCAGGACTTCAATGCGATCACCGACAACTTCCAGATCGCAGTCGACATCTTCAAGGTCATCGCCGAAAGCAAGCCCAACGGCTGCATCGACTACCAGTTGATGAACCAGATCGACCGCTTCACCTGGCAAATGGAAAATACAGCGGGCGTGCAGTCAACGCTGTCGCTGCAAACCTTCGCCAAACTGGTCTACCAGGGGCTGTCCGAGGGG
>JBFFJL010000287.1:0-5285 GCA_041555955.1 Nevskiaceae bacterium | reverse complement strand
TGCCGACGACGTTGACCGTCAGCGTGCCGTAGGGAAAGCCCGGCCCCAGCCACACCGTCACTGCACGCACACTGGCGTAGCGCCCGAGCGCACCGAGTGCGCCCCCGGCAGCGACCGCCAGCCACTGCATCATGACGTCTCTCCCTTGCGGCGCGCGCGCAACGCCTTGAGCTTTTCGCCGATCTTGATTTCCAGCCCCCGTGGCACCGGCTGATACAACTCGGTACCGACCAGTGCGTCCGGCAGAAACTGTTGCCCCGCGGCGTTGCCACTTGCCTCGTCGTGATCGTAACGATAGCCCTGGCCGTAGCCCAGATCCTTCATCATCCGCGTCGGCGCATTGCGGATATGCATCGGCACTTCCAGACTGCCCGTCTTCTCGACCAATGCACGCGCCTGGTTGTAGGCGGTGTAGCCGGCATTACTCTTCGGCGCACAGGCCAGATACAATACCGCCTGCCCGAGTGCCAGCTCACCTTCAGGACTGCCCAGCCGGTCATAGGTCTGCCATGCCTCCAGACACAGCGTCTGCGCCTTAGGGTCGGCCAGGCCAATATCCTCGATCGCCATCCGCAGCACGCGGCGCGCAATGTAGTGCGGATCGCAACCGCCATCGAGCATGCGGGCAAGCCAGTAGATCGCCGCGTCCGGATCGCTGCCGCGCACTGACTTGTGCATGGCCGAGATCTGGTCGTAGAAGTTCTCTCCCTGCTTGTCGAAGCGACGCAGACCCTTGCCGATCAGCCGCTCCAGCACCTGCGCGTCGGTGCCGTCCTGCGCTCGCGCCAGCTCGACCGCGGTCTCCAGCAGCACCAGCGCGCGCCGCGCATCGCCGTCGGCGGCCTCGGCCATCCGCTGCAACCACTCCTCCGGCAGGGCGCCTGCAACCCCGCGCTCGGCATCAGCCAGCGCCCGCTGCAGCAACGCCAGGATGTCGTCAAGTTCGAGACTGCGCAGCACGAACACGCGCAGACGCGATAGCAGCGCCGCGTTCAGCTCGAATGAAGGATTCTCAGTCGTTGCCCCGATCAGCGTCAGCGTGCCGTCTTCGACATAGGGCAGCAGCGCGTCCTGCTGCGACTTGTTGAAACGATGAATCTCGTCGATGAACAGCACCGTGCCCTGCGGCGTCAATCCGCTGGCCAACGCCTGCGCCTGCGCTACCGACTCGCGGATGTCCTTGACCCCGGCGAGGACCGCCGACAAGGTCAGGAACTGTGCCCGGGTGTACTGCGCGATCAGCCGCGCCAAGGTGGTCTTGCCGACGCCGGGGGGCCCCCAGAACACCATCGACGGCACGCTGCCGACCTCAAGCAGGCTCCGCAGCGGAGCACCGGGTCCAAGCAGATGTTTCTGACCTGACACTTCGTCGAGCGTGCGCGGACGCATGCGCTCGGCCAGCGGCCGCGGTCCGATCGCGCCGCGACGGTTCCCTGCAGCTGGCGCCGCGGCACTCACCCGCCGCTGTCCTCCAGCGTCACCACTTCGGTACCGGCCGGCGGCGTGAACGTGAACTGCGCCGGATTCTTGATCACAGCGGTACTGACCGCAGAAAACTGCACGTCGGTCGTACCGCCCAGTGCGTCGTGGAAGCGGATACGCTGCGGAACGCCACGCGCCTTCAACCACAGCTCGATCAGGCTGAAGTCGGTATCGGCGGCCTTGGGTTGCAAGCGCACGATCTGCGCATCACCGTCGCGGCCACCGTCTTCCAGCGTGAAGCGCTCACTGAGTCGGCTGCCCTGCGCCAGCAGCGCCGCCGGCGTGTCCTGCAGGACGCGACCGGCCGGACGCACGGTGACCTGATCCAGATCCGGCTCGTAGTTCCAGATCTGCTCGCCATCGCAGACCATCAGCTGCTCGTAGGGTTGGGTGTAGTTCCAGCGAAATCGGCCAGGACGCGACAGCGCGAAATCGCCGCTGCGACGGTCCAGCTCGGCGCCTTTTTCGTCGTACTGGACCTGCACGAACTGCGCACTGAGGCTGCGCACACCGTCGACGAACTGCTGCAGCAACTGCTGCGGATCGGCCGCGGCGGCGGGCCACGCCACGGAAGTGGCAGCAATCAAGATCAGGGTTCGCAGCAGATTCATGTTCTTTTTCAGCGATGAGCAGGAAGGACGCGCCGAGTCTGCGCGGCTGCGCTGAATCGGGTCTGAACTGCCGGGCTTGCGCCGTCGACGATCACCAGAGGTCGGGCCTCAGTCCCGTCCGCCGGGCGCCAGAATTTCGCGATTGCCACCGGGACCGCTGGGACCCACGATGCCGGCTGCCTCCATCTGCTCAACCATGCGCGCGGCACGGTTGTAACCGATCTTCAGGCGCCGCTGCACCCACGACACCGACGCCTTGCGGGTTTCCAGCACCATGGCCACGGCCTGATCGTACAGCGGATCGGCCTCGGCATCGGCGCCGTTGTCGCCACCGGCATTCGCCGGGGGCTCGTCCGCACAGATGTCCTGGATATAACGCGGCTCGCCGACCTGTTTCAGGTAGGCCACAACCTTGTGCACCTCGTGGTCATCAACAAAGGCTCCATGCACGCGGTCCAGTCGGCTGGCGCCAATCGGCCGGAACAGGCCATCGCCATGACCCAGCAGCGTTTCAGCACCCATCTCGTCGAGAATCGTGCGCGAATCGATGCGCGATGCGACCTGGAATGCCAGACGTGACGGCACGTTGGCCTTGATCAGACCGGTAATGACGTCGACACTCGGACGCTGCGTCGCAACGATCAGATGGATGCCCGCAGCGCGCGCCTTCTGCGCGATGCGCGCGATCAGCTCTTCAACCTTCTTGCCGACCACCATCATCATGTCGGCCAGCTCGTCGATGATGATGACGATGTTGGGCAGCGCGTCCAGCGTCTCGACCTGCAGCGGCGCTTCGGCGTCGAACAGCTCCGGAGCCTTGTGCAGCGGATCGACCAGCGGTGTGCCGGCGGCTTCGGCGTCGGCAATCTTCTTGTTCAGGCCGGCGAGATTGCGCACACCCAGCGCCGACATCAGGCGATAACGCCGTTCCATCTCGGCCACGCTCCACCGCAGCGCATTGGCCGCATCCTTCATGTCGGTCACGACCGGCGTCAGCAAATGCGGAATGCCCTCGTAAACCGATAACTCCAGCATCTTCGGATCGATGAAGATGAAGCGCACCTGATCCGCGGTGGCCTTGAACAGCATCGACAGGATCATTACGTTGATCGCCACCGACTTGCCCGATCCGGTGGTGCCCGCGACCAACAGATGCGGCATCTTCGCCAGATCGAAGGCCATTGGATGGCCGGCGATGTCCTTGCCCAGAGCCACCGTCAGCGGCGAGCTGGAATTGCGGTACATGTTGGAGTCCAGAATCTCGCGCAGCATCACCATCTCGCGTCGCTGATTCGGGATTTCCAGACCGATGACCGACTTGCCCTCGATCACTTCGATCACACGCACGCTGGAGACCGACAGCGAGCGCGCCAGATCGCGTGACAGATTGGTGATCTGCGAGCCTTTGACGCCGGGCGCGGGCTGGATCTCGAAGCGCGTGATGACCGGCCCTGGGGTCGCGGCGACGACCTCGGCCTGCACACCAAACGACGCCAGGTGACGTTCGACTTCGCGTGACAGATGCTCCAGCTCTTCCGGCGTGTAGTGGTGTCCGCTGGGCCGCGGCGGATCGAGAATATCCACTGGCGGCAATGGATCGCCATCGAATGCCGGCACCGCACTTCCGGATGTTGTCGGTGCAACAGTCCTGGCAGTCTGCACACGCCGTTCCGGTACGGGCGGTAGCAGATCAAGCTGTTCCTCGGCGCTGCCGAGCAGCGACGGCATCTTGCGCTTTCGCTTGGCTTCCTTGGGCGGTTTCTCGGCGGCGTCCGGCTCGCGCTGCGGTTCGCGCGCGACAGTTGGCGCACGCTCGCGTCGGGCACCACCTTCGCCACCCGCGGCCGGCTCACTGCTGCGGGCGCGACGCCGTTCAATCAAACCCAGCACCCAACCGCCGAGACGGTCGAGCACGGCCAGCCACGAAAACGTCATCGCCAGCGGCGCCGACGCTACCGCCAGGGTCAACAGCACCAGACTGGCGCCAAAGCCGCTCAGCACATCGACCAGCGCCTGCTCCAAAGCCTGACCGGCAATGCCACCACTGCCCTGCGGCGCCCAGGTCGGCGAAGCCCCAACGTGTTCTGCCGCCAGAGCGGCCAGACTGCCCAGCAGCACCAGCCAGGCACCGATCCGCACCCCGCGCGGAATGTGCTGATCCTCCGGTTCGGCATTGCGGAAGATGCGCAGCCCGATCAGCAACACCGCCCACGGCACCAGATAGGCGACGTAGCCGCACAGCGACAGCAGCACGTCGGCAATCCAGGCGCCGACATGGCCCGCCAGGTTGTGGACCGACTCGCCGGTACCGGACGACGACCAGCCGGGGTCATTCGGGTGAAAGCTGATCAGCGTCACCAGCAGGAATAGCGACAGCCCCAGACACGTCAGCATTGCGGCTTCGCGCGGCAAGCGCTCCAGCCAGCTGGGTCCGGCGGCCTCGTCGGTGGCGTGTGACTTGGCGCGTATGAACATGCGAGGATGATTGAAACGGACCGAGCAAGTATAGCGGAGCCCAAGGTGAATCCCGGCCGCTGTCACAAATCGCTCAATGATCTTGAAATCCGGCCGTAAACCTTCATATAGAGATCAGGTCAAACTAGGTACGAACATCAGGTGGGACAGATCATGAGCACACAGACTCGTCATTTCGTTCTCACGCCCGAGGGCGATATCCGCGAATTTTCTCCGGAACAGGCGGCGCTGATCGCGGCTGGGTCCGATGCCATCCCCGAATTCGCCGGGCACGATGTCCGTTATCTGCAGCTAACGATGGACGACAGCCGCAAGAATGGCGAGCTGCGCATCCAGACTGCGGGCGCTCGCATCCGCTTCGACAATGACGGACGCCTGATCGAGGCCGGTCCAGCCAAGGGTGCCGAGCCGATTTCGCGCTTCGAACACGATGCCGTGGTCCAGTGGGCCCTGCGCGACGTACCGGCGGTCGGCCCGACGTTCCACTGATCGCCGCAACTCGCCCGAACCCATTCCCGCGACGCCGGACGCGGGCGTATCCTTGCAGTGAGCTTCCGAGGGTCGTCGGAGATGGATAGTCCCGTCCGCCTGCACTGGCTGGATCCACGCAATCCGCACCAGCCGTTCCCGCCTGCGCATCTTGCGATGCGTGAGCCCAACGGTCTGTTGGCGATCGGCGGCGACCTTTCCCTGTCGCGCCTGCTCCGCGCCTACGCC
>JBFFJL010000286.1:0-5310 GCA_041555955.1 Nevskiaceae bacterium | reverse complement strand
ACCCGCGCCGGATCTGCGACAAAGCCGGAGGCCTGCAACAGCTCGGTGGCCTGCGGTTCCGGCAGGGTCTGGTTCCACAGCGCATCGATCAGGCCCTGGTGCGGATCCGGCGGCTGCGCCGCGGCGTCAGCGAATACATGATCGAACTGCTCACGCACAAACAGCTGCGTCTGCTTCCACTGCTGCATCAGGGTCGGCCAATCAGCTACGTCCAGCGCCACCACCAGCGCGTTCTGCGCCTCAGTGTCGGTCGGAATCGCGTGGGTCTGGCGGTCGTCGTACATCTGAATCGCGTTCTCCAGGCGCCGCAGAAACACGTACGCCTGATCCAGGAGCCCGGCCACCTCGCCAGACAGATGTCCGCTCTGTCCCAAGTAGCGCAAGGTCGGCCGCAGGCGACTGTCGCGAAGTTCATTTTCAGCACCGCCGCGCACCAGCTGGAACGATTGCACGATGAATTCGATTTCGCGAATGCCCCCCGAACCCAGCTTGACGTTGTCGTGCAGCCCTTTGCGCTGGACATCGTCCTCGATCATGCGTTTCAGGTCGCGCAGATTGCTGATCGCGTTGTAGTCGAGATAGCGCCGGTAGACGAAAGGGCGCAGCAACCTCAGCAGCCGCTGGCCGGCATCAAGGTCGCCCGCAATCGGCCGCGCCTTGATCAGCGCGTAACGCTCCCATTCGCGACCATGCTCCTGGTAATAGTCCTCCAGCGCGGGAAACGAGGCCGACAGGGCGCCGACCGAACCGAATGGCCGCAGCATCGTATCGACCCGGAACACGAAACCGTCGACGGTCTGCGCCACCAGTAGCCGCGTCGTCTCCTGAGCCAGCTTGGCGAAGTACTCGTCGCAGCTGATCGGGCGCTCGCCGTCAGTCTGGCCGCCGTCGACATGGCAGAAGATCAGATCAATGTCGGAAGAGAAATTCAGTTCACGACCGCCGAGCTTGCCCATGCCCAGGACCACCGGGGTGACGACGCCGCCCTCTGCGTCGCGGGGAATGCCATAGCGCTGTTTCAGCCGGATCTCGACCGCACGCAATGCGGCGTCAACGCAGGCGTCGGCCAGATTCGACAGATCAGCCAGGGTTTCGTCCAGCGGCGCCAGTCCGGCGATATCTCGGAACGCGATGCGCGCCATGTAGTGGCGCCGCTGCAGGCGCAGCGCGCGCTGTTGTGCCTCAATGCTGTCGTCAGCATTCAGCGCAGCGTCGACCACGCCAACCACCTCGGCGGCGTCGACACTGCGCAGAAAATCGGAGCAGTCGTCGCCGAGTGCCAGCATCGCGTCCAACGCGGTCCGCAGAAAGCGACTGGCGCGCAACGGACGTGCAAGCGGCCCCGCGAGCTCTGGGCAGCATTGCCGCACACGCTCAAGAATTTTGTCCATGTTCAAAACCGTCATTCAGCTCGTGGTGCGCTGCAGGCTGATCCAGGTCTGCAGGCTGTGTCCCAGACAGTGACCGTCCGCGGTATACAGCGCGGTCTGTGCAGAAACCTTGCGGCCGTCACGGCCACATGCCCGCCCCACGACGATCAGCGGCTGGTCAGGCTGCGGACACCGCTCGAATACCGCCGTCATTCGCCCCAGCAGCATCGGCTCCTGCGTCGCGCCGGCACAGGCCCAGTAGCCCGCGCAATCGATGGCCGCCCACAACACCGGCAGACTCGCTGCATCGTCAGCGCTCGGGCGCCACGGCGCGGCGACCACCCCGTCTGCAACGGCCCCGGTGTACAGACACAGGCCGTCACCCGGGGTGCGTTGCGGGCCACAGGTGAAACAACCCGGATACAGATGCTGCTCTCGGCCGTCGTAGTGCGACACCGCGGCCTGTGCCGACGCCAGACTCGGCGCCTCGATCGAACAGGGCGGCAAGTCCGCCGCCCGTGCCTCGGCGATCAATTGCTCGCCGTCCCACAGACTCGTCACGCCGCCGGCGCTGCGCAGCTGCAGCGCGCGATCCAGTGGTGGCGGCGCCTTCAAGGTCACCTCAACCGCCCCGTGCACGCCGCTTGCTTCAGCCAGCAGTCCGCAGGTATAGCCACCGTTGCCTGACTGCGGGGGACCGCAGTAGCGTGCTGCAATCCGGACCGACGCCGTCATAGCGGCGCCCGGCGCTGCGCCCAGGGCTGCACCTGCTCCAGTTGTGCGGCCAGACGCAAAAGACGGTCCTCGGCACCGAACGGTGCGATGAATTGCACGCCGACCGGGAGCTGCTGCGCGGTCCAGTGCAGCGGCACCGACATCGCCGGCGTGCCCGTCAGGTTTGCCAGTTGCGTGAAAGGCACTTTGGCCAGGCTTTCCAGCGCCAGCTGCTCAACGATGCCACTGGCGTGCACCACGCGCCCCGCACGCAGCCCCAGCAGCAGCCGGGTCGCCATCTGTTGCCAGGCCGGCGGGTCAAGCTCGCCAATGCGAACCGGCGGCGTCGCCAGGGTCGGCGTCATGTACAGATCGTAGCGCTGATGAAACTGACCCAGCACGCGGGCGTAGTCATTCCAGCGACGGCGGGCCAACACATAATCCCCCGCCGGCAAGCTGCGCCCGAGCAGCCCCAGCATGCGGGTCTCGAGCTCGAAATCCGCTTCCCGCGCACCCGCGACCGCCGACCAGTGCGCGATGTCTGCGGCGACCTGACCCATGTACATCGTCAGGTAGTCGCGGGCCAGCGCACGCCCGTCGATCCGCGGCGTCGACTCTTCGACGTGATGCCCCAGACCTTCCAGCACCCGCGCGGTGTTCGTCACCGCCTGCGCACACTCCGGATCGACTGCGGTGCCGATCGGCGACTGCACACAGAAGGCGATGCGCAGCTTTCCACAATCGCGCTGGAGTTCGTCCATGTACGTCCGTTCCGGCGGACGGATCTCGAACGGTGCACCGATATCGGCGCCCTGAATCGCATCCAGCATCGCCGCACTGTCACGCACGCTGCACGAAACCACCAGATCGGACGACGCGCCCTCCCAGGCTTCGCCAATGCGCGGCCCCAGCGGCACGCGCCCACGCGACGGCCGCAATCCGAACAGCCCACAGCAGGCGGCCGGAATCCGGATCGAACCACCGCCGTCATTGGCCCCGGCCATCGGCACGATGCCGGCCGCCACGGCTGCCGCCGCACCGCCGCTGGAACCGCCGGGCGTGTGCTGCAGATTCCACGGATTGCGCGTCGCACCCCAGCGCTGCGGCTCGGTCACGCCCTTGAGCGCCAGTTCCGGTGAATTGGTCTTGCCAAAGATCACCAGCCCGCTGCGCAGGAAACGCTCGGTGATCTCGGCGTGGGATTCCGGAACGTAGTTGCGGATTGCGCCACTCCCGGAGGTGGTCGTGATGCCGGCGTAATCCTGGATCACGTCCTTGATCAGAAACGGCACGCCGGCAAAGGGCCCCTGCAGTGAGGCTTGCGCCCGCGCCTGTGCCAGCTCGCGCATTGGCACCACGATCGCGTTGATCCTGGGATTGACCACCTCAGCCCGGTCCAACGCGGCACTGAGCAGTTCAGGCGCAGAGACGTCGCCGCGTTGCACCAGACCGGCCAGACCCAGGCCGTCGTACTGCTGATACTCACTTGCAGAAATCATGCTTGTCCTTCGTTCGGGTCGGCGCGGCCCGCTCCACATTTGCGAGCGCGCGGCATAGAGTAGCCGGATGGTAGCCTGCACTGATTCCCTGCGTACTGCGCCGATCCATCACTCCTTTCCTCGTTCCCGCTTCTGACATGTCGCAAGATCGTTTCAGCCCCCGCGTCCCAACCTCCATCATCTCGCCTTACCGCGAACAGGCCGCCATTGCGCTGCTTGCCGCCTGCGGGTTGCTCACGGCCTGTGGCAGCAACGGACCGGTGCAACTGCGCGAAGACGCCGCCATCGACGTCGATGCGGCGGTGCCGCACCTGGCGGAATACATCGATCAGCGCATCAGCGTTTCGGGCATTCCGCGCCAGAGCGAAGGCCGTTGCAGCGGCGTGCATCCCCTCTCGCGCAACGACTGGATGCTGACCGGCGACGAAACCTGTCTCTGGGTCAGCGGACGCACCGAGGATGTTCGTCTGCTCGATATCCGGCCAGGCCTGAGCAAGAAGGTGGTTACCGTGACCGGCACGCTGGTACGTACCGACCAAGGCATTTTCGTGCTGAAAGTGGACGACCGCTGACGCGTTACATCGCCCGTCGATTACGTGCGGAACACGAAGTACACCGCGCCGATCAGGCACAGCGCCGCCCACAGGTAGTCCCATTTCAAGGGCTGCTTCATGTACAGCAGCACAAACGGCACGAACACCAGCAGGGTGATCACTTCCTGCAGGATCTTCAGCTGCGGCAGACTCAGCGCGGCATAGCCGATACGATTGGCCGGCACCTGCAGCAGGTACTCGAACAACGCGATGCCCCAGCTGATCAGGGCCGCCAGCAACCACGGCTTGTCGCGCAGATCGCGTAAGTGGGCATACCACGCGAGGGTCATGAATACATTCGACAACACCAGCAGCCCCGCAGTCTGCCCCAGTATCGACCAGTTCATGCTCGCTCTCACGAAAACGCCCCGCCGAAGCGGGGCGATAAAACCCATTGGACGGCGCGCTGACCCGGGGCCACCGCGCGAACACGGCCGGATCAGTCGTCGCCGGCAGCAAACCCCAGCAGATGCAGCAGGCTGGTGAACAGGTTGTAGATCGACACATACAGCGTCACGGTCGCGAGGATGTAGTTGGTCTCGCCGCCGTGAATGATTTCGCTGGTCTGGTACAGGATCAGGCCGCACATCAGCAGCGCGAACATCGCCGAGATGCCCAGCGCCAGAGGCTGCAGGTAGAAACCGAACATCGAAGCCACCAGCATGCCGATGCTCAGCACGAAGGCCAGCATGATGCCGCTGAACAGCATGCCGCGCATGAAACTGAAATCCTTGCGCGAGCGGATCGCATAGGCTGAAAGGCCGACGAAGGTCGCGCCGGTCAAGCCGAGCGCCATCGAGACGATCTGCGGGCCATTGGAAAAGCCCTTGATGTACATGTTCAGCACAGGACCCAGTCCGAAGCCGAGCAGTCCGGTGATGGCAAACACGACGTAGATGCCATTGGTCGAGTTGGCCGTGCGTGGCACCACGAACCACAGCAATCCCATCGCAACCAGCGAGCAGACCAGGCTGAGTCCGTAGGGTACGGAGATTGCCATTGAAAGACCGGCCATCGCCGCGCTGAACAGCAGGGTCATCGACAGCAGCAGATAGGTATTGCGCAGCACCGAATGCGTCGACAGCAGCGAGGCTTCACTGACGCCGGCAGCACGATGCAGCGTTGAGCGGGGGT
>JBFFJL010000285.1:0-5358 GCA_041555955.1 Nevskiaceae bacterium | reverse complement strand
GCATCTGATCGGCACTGCAGGCGCCGATGACATGGCGCTGCTGCGCGACTATTTCGACACCACCACGGCGCCGGGCGTGCTGTTGCACGCCGCCGAGGATTGGGCTGGCGTCTGGCTGCCGGAGTTCGATGACGCATCGGTACTGCAGTGGGGCCTGTGGCCACGCGCGCGCCTGATGGTCGAGACCTATCGTCACAGTCACGGTCTGGATGAGTTGTGCAGTTTCGCAGTGTGCCGCCGCAGCGGTGATCAAGCCGCACACCGCACGCAGCTGGATGAAGTGAGCAGCCGCAGGCTCCTGACCTCGTTGCTGACGTTGAATGCCATGGGGCAACTCGCCACCGGATTGGGCGGACTCGACCACGCGCGTCGGCTCGCAGCGGACTACGCCGCAACACGCCGCCAGGGCGGCGGCGTCATCGCCCGCCACGCAGCAGTACAACTATTGCTCAGCCGGGCGCGACAGATTCAACAGCTGGGAGCGCACAGCCTGGAGGCGTGCTGCGCCTCGCCGCCAGACACTGCACAGACACTCGCCATGCTCTTTCAAACGCGCGCAACGCTGCAGCCCGAACTTTGCCGCGCCACCAGCGATGCGCTGCAGGTGTTCGGCGGCATGGGCTACATGCGCGACACCGGTCTGGAAAAAATCCTGCGCGACCAGAACACGCTGCGCGTCATTCACGGCACGCCGATCGAACTGCAGCTGGCGGCGACCGCATTGGAGGAGGACACACCATGACGGGACTTCGCGAATCCGCATTGCCGCATCTGGACGGCCATCTCGCCAGCAGTGATCCGCTGTCGCCATTCGCCGCGTTCCGTACGCTCGGCGCGGTCCCTCGCCGCCTGGTGAGCTACGACGCAGTCGATCAATGGGAGGTCGAAACACGACGCCTGCCACCGTCGCTGCAGAAGCTGCGCCGCAGCGCGCGACAGTTCGCGGAACAGGAACTGCGTCCGCTGGCGCTGGAGATGGATCTGGCGCCCCACACCGAGCCTGGACAGCTCACGCCACAACTGCAGCAACTGATTGCCAAGGCGGGACGGGCCGGCCTGCTCAGCGACATGCTGCCGGCGCCGCTGGGGTCCGGCGCGACACCCCGTTTCCGTCATCCGATCGTGCTGCAGCAGTGCCTCCGCGTCGAGGAGCTGTCGCGCGTCTGCGGCGGCCTGATGCTGCTGCTGTCAGCCAACGTGCTGGGCGCGATGCCGATTCTGCTGTCAGGCGACACCTCGGCGATCCGCCGCTTCCTGCTGCCGGTATTCCGCGCGCAACAACGCGGCGAGGCCAAGCTGTTTGCCTTCGCGATTACCGAACCCGGTGCCGGCTCGGACGCCGAGGACGGTCATGGTGCGCGTCACTACCGACCCGGCGTCATCGCACGCCGCGACGGCGGCGGTTGGCGCCTGTCCGGCCGCAAGGTGTTCATCAGCGGCGGCGACATCGCCGATACGCTGACGGTGTTCGCAGCGCTCGAAGGCGAAGGCATGGAATCCTGGACCTGCTTCGTGGTTCGCCGCGGCATGCCGGGCTTTCGGGCCGTGCGTAACGAACTGAAGATGGGGATGCGTGCATCGACGGCATCCGAGCTGGAGTTCGACAACGTCTTCGTTTCCGATGATCACATCGTCGGCGGTCTGCGGCAGGGCTGGGCGCTGAATCGGGCCACGCTGAATCTGTCGAGGATGCCGGTTGGCGCCCTCGCCGTCGGCTTCGCGCAGGGCGCAACCGACATTGCGCTGGACTTTGCCACGCGCACACGTCTGGGAGGCAAAGCGCTGATCCAGTTTCAGGAGGTGCAGCTGCAGCTGGCGCAGATGCTGGCAGAGACGTCCACCGCACGCGCGCTGATCTGGCAGAGCGCCAATACCTGGACCCCGCGTCAGGCCACGTCCTCGATCTGCAAATTCCAGGCGACCGATACCGCGGTGCGGGTTACCGACATGGCGATGGACCTGCTCGGCAATCACGCACTGCTGCACACCAATCGCGCCGAAAAAGTTTTTCGCGATGCGCGCCTGACGCAGATTTTCGAAGGCACCAATCAGATCAACCGCCTTGCGGTGATCGAGGACTTTCAGGACCCGTTGCTGGCACGGGCCAACCACCCCGCCACCTGATTCACATCCCTGATTCAAGAACCGCTCTTGAGAGGAGAAACACGATGAACACCAAGCGCAAAGACCCCTTCTTCCAGGTTTCGCAGCAGAGCTATTCCACCAGCGCCGGGCCGGCCGAGCTGCCGATCCTGTACTTCGACGCAACCGAGGCTCAGGCGTACTTCCTGTGTGACCGGGTCAAGGTCGAGAAGACGCTCGAAGGCACCGGCCTTTCCCCGGGACTGGTCGTCGGTGACAAAGCCATCGTCGGTCTGGTGTTCTTTGAATACCGTGACACCAGCATCGGCTCCTACAACGAAGTCGGCCTGGCTGTCCCGGTCGTGCAGTCGCCGCATCACGCCACGCTCTGGACCTGGCGCGAGATGCTGACGAGTGTGGCCGACCCGGAACGCAAACTGGCATTCCATGTCCTCCACCTGCCGGTCACGACGCCGGCCGCCAATGCCGCCGGACGTGAACTCTGGGGCCTGCCGAAATTCGTCGCCGAGATTCCGTTCAGCTGCAGCCGCGACCGCTTCCACAGCGCGGTGCTCGACCCGGACGATGGTTCGGAGATCGTTACGCTGTCAGGCAAGACAGGGTTCGGGCTGCCGGCGCCGACGCTGGACCTGTTGCTGTTTTCGACGGTCGGAGACCGGCACTTGCGGACCAGCGTGAACGCCCGTGGTCACACCCGCGCGCTGTTACCGGGCTCGGTGACCTTGCGCGTAGGTGCCTCGCGACACCCCATGGCCGCCACCTTGCGCACGCTCGGACTGCAGGATGCCCGCCCGGCAGTGCTGGCATTCACGCCCGACTTTCAGTCACGCCTCAACGCTGGCGTCGCGGAACACAGCAGCCGCGCCGCGGCACATGCGCATAAACCCGCGCGCGCCTAGCGCACGGGTTTGAAGGTCAGCCTGTTGCAGCCGCGCTGGGATCAGCGCGGTTTTTTTGCGGCCGTCTTGCGCGCTGCGGTCTTCTTGGCCGGCGCCTTTTTCACCGCAGCCTTGCGCGGTGCAGCCTTCTTCACGGCCGCCTTCCTGGCAGCCGGGCGTGCAGCCGTGGTGCTGCGGCCAGCCGTTTTCTTGGCGGGCGCGCGCTTGGTCGCGGGTTTGGCCGGCGATTTCCTGGTGCCCGCGGCTTTCTTGGCGGCAGGCTTCTTCGTCGAAGCCGCTTTGCGCGGCGCCGGCTTGGAAAGACCACCGCCCATCGCGGACGATTTCTTGCTGGAGGCCGGCTTGCGGGCCGGTTCGGCCGGCTCAGCCATCTCGCGCGGCGACCACAGCTTTTCGAGCTGATAGAACGCGCGTGCCTGCAGCTGCATCACGTGCACAACGACGCCGCCCAGATCCACCAGCACCCATTCGCCGGCGTCCGTACCTTCCATGCCCATCGGCCGGAAACCCGCCTTCTTGGCGTCTTCGACCACATTCTGGGCCAGCGCTTTGACGTGCCGACTGGAGGTGCCAGTGCAGACGATCATCGTGTCGGTGACGGTGGTCAGCTCCTGCACATCAAGCACTTTGATGTCCTGCCCCTTGAGGTCCTCCAGCGCAGTGAGTGCAATCTGTGCCAGCTTGGTCAGCTTAGTGAGTCGTGGCATCGTCATCCTGAGTCAGTGCCGCGACGTCTGCCGCGGTCATGGAGTTGAGTATCGCATCGGGCACCAGCCCGCGCACGGAATGTCCGCATTTGAGCAGACGCCGCACGCGGGTGGACGAGATGTCCAGCAGCGGCAGTTCAAACTGATACCAGTGCCCGGCAATCGCGGCGTGCAGTTCCGAAACGTCGTAGGCGCGACGGCGGGCCAGCAGCTTGCGTGTCTCGCGCGACGGTTCGAGGGTCGAGCCCGGACGCGAGAACACGACCAGGTGCCCCAGCTCCAGCAGCTGATCCCAGCGGCTCCAGGTGTGCAGATGCGCAAAGGCGTCGGCGCCCATCAGCAGCAACAGTGCGACCTGCGGATGTTCCTCGCGCAGCTCAATCAAGGTGTCGACCGTGAACGACGGACCGTCGCGCATGATCTCGCGATCGTCGGCGATCAGGCCACGCTCACGACGCACCGCCTGTTTGATCCATTCGAGCCGCCGCAATGGCGACACATGCGAATCCGGGCGATGGACCGGTTGCGCGGTCGGGATCAGGTGGACCTCGTTCAACTGCAGGCGCTCGCGAGCTTCGATCGCCAGTCGCAGGTGGCCGTTGTGAAACGGTGCAAACGCACCGCCGAAAATGCCAATAGCTTTCATGGCGCGTTCATGGCGTCGGCTCGTCATGGGGCCGGTCGTGGCAGACCGCTTCGATGTTGTGGCCGTCCGGGTCGAGCACGAACGCACCGTAGTAGTTGCGGTGATAGTGCAGGCGGGGTCCGGGCGCGCCGTTGTCACGCCCGCCCGCCGCCATCGCGGCGTGATGGAACGCGTCGACCTGCACGCGGTCTGCGGCACGGAAGGCAACATGCACCGGCGGCACATTGGGTGTCCCGGAGTTGATCCAGAACTCGGGTTTGGGCGGCACGCCGTATCCGGCCATGTCGTGCGTCCGGGTCACTGCGGCGGACAGCTCCATCAGCAGGTCCATCCCCAGCGGCGCCAGCGCAGCGCGGTAGAACGCTTTGCTGCGTTCAATATCGCTGACGACGACGCCGGTATGGTCGATCATTCGCGCAGCAGATCAACGGACATTGCCGTCACCCAGAACGACCCATTTGACCGTGGTCAGGCCTTCCAGACCGACCGGGCCACGGGCGTGGAACTTGTCGGTGCTGATGCCGATCTCGGCGCCCAGGCCGTACTCGTAGCCGTCGGCAAAGCGCGTCGAGGCATTGACCATCACCGAGCTGGAATCGACTTCACGCAGGAAGCGACGCAGGGTGCTGTAGTTCTCGGTGACGATCGCATCGGTGTGATGCGATCCGTAGGTTTCGATGTGATCGATCGCCTGGTCCAACCCGTCGACCACGCGGATCGCCAGAATCGGCGCCAGATATTCGGTATGCCAGTCTTCCTCGTTGGCCTGGTTGGCGTCCGGCAGGATCTTGCAAGTGCGTGCGCAACCGCGCAGTTCGACGCCGGCTTCGACGTAGATCTGTCCCAGCTGCGGCAGCACCCGCTCGGCGATGGCCTGATCGACCAGCAGCGTTTCCATGGTGTTGCAGGTGCCGTAGCGCTGCGTCTTGGCGTTGACCGCAATCGCCACCGCCTTGTCGATATCGGCAGCGGCATCGATGTAGACGTGGCAGATGCCGTCCAG
>JBFFJL010000284.1:0-5374 GCA_041555955.1 Nevskiaceae bacterium | reverse complement strand
GTTCCATTTCGGTGATCTGACGGCTCAGCGACTCACGTTCCTGCTGTTGTGACTTCTGCAGCTCGTCGATCTGTTGCACATAGACACGCAGCTGCTGCGCCTGCCACAAGGCCGCACGATAGCGCTCCAGCAGCGAGCGGGTCTGATTATCGAGCTGGTCGATCCGCTTCTGAGATTCCGCCGCTGCTTTCTGTGTTCTCTCGGTGGTGTCCAGCGCCTGCGACACCCGACTGTCCTGACCCCAAGCTGCTGCTACAACGCATGACAACAGACCAGCCAACCACAGTGAACAACGACGCGAGCGCTCAAGCCGCATGGTGCTGGCGCGCAAATCGCTGCTCGATCGGCCGCAGCCAACCGCATATCGCATGCATCATCTCCTCCGTTTCTTCGTCGTCGATCACCCAATGCCCGCGATCCGGATAGCTGCGCTGGGTCGACTGCGGATAGCGTGCCGCGACTCTGCGAACGACAGAAGCCGGGGTCAAGCGATCCTGCCCACAGTTGACCACATAAACCGGGCAATGGATATCAGCCGAACGCACGAGTGCAGCACGACTGAAGTCGATCCACCAAAATGCAATTTCAAAAATTGCCCGCCCCGACTCGTGCAGCAACCCCTCGTACACGCGACGATGCCGATCAGCCGCGAGTCCATTGAACACTGAGATCGCCGCTCGCTCGAAACTGGGCTTGTAGGGATTGCGCCAGAACGCACCGGAAAACATCCAGCGAGCGAAAGCAACAAAGTTGGACCAGCGCAGACCCATGATTCCCCAGGACGGCGCCGGCGTCAGCAGCACCAGTGCCAGTGACGCAACCCGCCTCGCCAGCTGCTGCGCCAGCAGTCCGCCCATGGAATGGCCAATCACGATCGGCGGACGTTGGTCCGGAATCTGCGCAACAAAATGTTCCAGCGCGTCCAGATAGTCGCGCAGACTCAGTCGAGCCACCTGCAGTGGTTGATCTGGCACCGCATCGTGTGCGGGCAACGACGGCACATAACAGTCGTATCCACGGGCCTCAAGCATTTCGCGCACGCGGTCCCAACTTGCGGAAGAACACCACATGCCATGAATCAACACCACCGGATATCCCATCGCCGGACTCAGTAGCCGGAAAGGGTTTTGACGGTTGCACGATTCAACAACGCCGGAGACATTGCGTTCGCCAGAGACATCAGTCGCGTCTGCGCCCCGGGATACCAGTGGACACGGCGCCATGCCGACCAGTGCGCCGCGCGCCACACCGTCTGGGCAATATCCTGAGCGCTCAAGCGGATGCCCAGCCGCCCGATACTGATCGGCTGCTCGATCTCGGTCACCATCGCGGTCTTGACGAACAACGGCAGGATGTCCATCACACGAATGCCGTAGCGGGACCACTCGATATCCAGCGCCTCGGTCAGCCCCCTGACCGCAAACTTGCTGGCCGAATAGCTGGCGTAATCCGGCGATCCATAAATCGCCGAAGCTGAGGACATGCTGATCACGCGACTGTCCGGCGTCGCGCGCAAGTGTGGCAACGCAGCCAGACACCCGTTGATGACGCCTTTGAGATTGATATCGACAATCGCGTGGTGCCGGCGAACGTCAATCTCCTCGAAGTGACCGACCGATAATATCCCTGCATTGTTGAACATGACGTCGAGACGACCACCGCCAACAGCCGCAAACTCGGCGACCGTCGCCTTGCAGGCCTCCGCATCGACGACATCCAGGGCACCAACAGTGAGATCGCCAGAGCATTCCGCCTGCAGAGTCTGCAGACCGGCCCGGTCGACGTCATAAGCACCCACCCGCCATCCACGGCTGGAAAACAGACGCGCGGTCTCACGACCAATGCCGGCCGCTGCACCGGTAATGAAGATCGAAGATTTTGAAGAAGATTTGGACATGATGCCTACGATCGGTGAGCTGGAAATTTCACGCTAATCTAGCACGCGATTGCGCGGTGCTTTCAGGCTTCGAAACGACGCAGCCGGGGCCTTGACATCATCAAACGACGCGGCATGATCTACACACTCATACGCAACACGCGCGCACAAAAAAGGACGCCACAAGGGCGTCCTGTTTCTATTTTCGTGGCGGAGCGGACGGGACTCGAACCCGCGACCCCCGGCGTGACAGGCCGGTATTCTAACCAACTGAACTACCGCTCCGCGAAAACTTGAACTTGCATGGGCGTTGCCCGGGACCACCCCCGACATCCGCCTCGACAAAAAAGGACGCCGCGAGGCGTCCTGTTTCTATTTTCGTGGCGGAGCGGACGGGACTCGAACCCGCGACCCCCGGCGTGACAGGCCGGTATTCTAACCAACTGAACTACCGCTCCGCGAAAACTTGGTGGGTGCTGACGGGCTCGAACCGCCGACATTCGCCTTGTAAGGGCGACGCTCTACCAGCTGAGCTAAGCACCCGAATTAAGCGTCATGATGGCAGCCGATGCCCTCAACAACCCGGGAACCAGCAAAGACGGCTACTTTATCATGTCCTTGAGCGCCTTGCCAGGCTTAAATGCCGGAGTTTTGCTCGCCTTGATCTTGATGGTGTCGCCAGTCTTCGGGTTGCGGCCCTGACGTGCAGCGCGCTCACGCACGAGGAACGTACCGAAACCGACGAGCGAAACCTTGTCCTTCTTCTTCAGCGCCTTACCCACGACTTCAAACAGTGCATCGACTGCACGACCCGCATCTGCTTTGGAGATGTCGGCCTTATCGGCAATCGCATTGATCAAATCAGTCTTGTTCATCTTAAAAGCGTCCCCTCACGAATATTGGTGGCGGATTGCCGATAGCGGCCCTGCTTCGGCATGCCCCACATCCAGCCCAATAAGCAATAGCGTCCTGACTCCTGCTCGTCGACGGACGCGATATCGGGTGGCCTGTGGGTTGCGGCGCTTTATAACAAGCGGGTTTTCGAGCGTCAACAAATGTCGTTGTCAAAACATCATCCACGAAAAATCAATAGCAATTTTGAGGCATCCCCCTGATTGACAAGCGCCTCCGGAGATGGGGTCGAATCGCGCGAGAATCACAACTGCCGCACCACCGAACGCAGCGGTATGATCGCTGTCGAATGCCTCTGGCCAAAATCAATTGAGGAACAATCGCTGCAGATGCCACCCTCCATTTCATCGGAATGGCAGCGTTCTTGTCAGCATTTACTGACGCCAGACGGCATTCGGCCGCCGTTTGTCGAACCGCGTCCACCGGAAGTCTTTCCAGGTCAGCCGGCACAGCCGTTTTGCTACACTCGCCGCACTTCACCACGCGATCCTTACAACAGCATGCTTCCAAGTCGTGGCTTCCCTGCCCGTGGGTTTATGTTCTCCGCGCTCGTGATCGTTTGCTTGTCGACGTCCGCGGCTCAACCTGATGTTTCCGAACGGGCCCTGCGCCTCGACCAGAACATTCAGGCCCTCAAGGACGAGGTCATTGAATTCAACCGCGAGGCGCAAGCGGTCGAGAATCAAACCCTAGTCCCCGACCATCTGCGTCTCTCGGTCTATTTGAGCATCGGCGTTGGCGGCCTTCTGCTGACTGAGACGGCCATTACCGTTGATGACAAGGCGCCGGAAATCTACCGTTATGACGAGACCGATGCACGCGCCTTGCTCGACGACGCCGCGGTCCAGCGAGTACTGGTCACTACCGTCATGCCCGGCCCGCACCGCATTCGCATGACCATCAACGGCAACTTTGCCAACGCCAAACCTGAAGACGCTCCGATTACACAATCCTACGAAGCAATCTTTGACAAGGACGAGCGTGAAGCGGAGCTCGAGTTTCGGGTCGCGCGCAGTAGCCGCTTCGGCGGCGATCTGAAGTTGACGATGAAGCAGTGGAAGGTGAAACCATGATGCGCCGCGCTCTGGTTGGCCTGCTGCTCTCCGCGCCGACGCTGACTTTTGCAGCGGATGTCTATGTCCCCGGGTCGCCCGAGGACCCTCATGTGCGTGAGGCTCAGTATCTGCTGCGAGATCATCGGACCCTCAGCGCAGCCATCGAACTACGCCTGAGTGACAAGAAAAATGATGCCTTGCGCATGCCGGAGGCCTATCAATGGCGTCTGGCTGAGAGCTATCTCGCGTTTGGCCTACGCGACCGAGCCGAAGAGATCTATCGCAACCTTGCGGCATCCAGCAGTGACAAGGATCGCATCGCGTCGGCGCAACTGGATGTCGCCGAGTTCGACTATCAGCGCGGGTATTTGGCCGAAGCTCGCGCGACGCTATACAAGATGCGCGAAGTGTTGCCAGAGTCTGCAGTCATCCGCTGGCAGGACTTGCTGGCTCGCGTACTGCTGGCGGAGAGCCGCTATGGCGAAGCCGCTGACGCTCTGACCGAACTGAACAACGCTGGCAATCAGTCATCGTACACCCGCTTCAATCTCGGCGTTGCGCTGGTCAATGACGGCCGCACGGCACAGGGGCAGACCGTGCTCGACCGCGTGGGTCGCCTGGTTCCCGACGATCTGGAAGATCTGGCGCTGCGCGACCGCGCAAACACTAGTCTCGGCTGGCATTTTCTGCAGAACCAGCAAGGTGGCACCGCCAAGCCGATCTTTTCTCGGGTGCGGGTCGAAGGCCCGTTCTCGAATCGCGCTCTACTCGGACTGGGCTGGGCCGAACTCGCCCCGCAGGGTGACCGCGTGGTCAAAGCCGAGGTCGGCGACGAGAAGCCGGATGCTGATCCGTTCACCACATTTTCAACGCTGGGCGTACTGGTGCGACCCGGCTTCCTGGAAGATGACATCTTCAAGCGCGCAGGCTTGCGCGCGTTCAGCCTGAAGAAGGCCAGCCGCGAAGAAACCGACGCCCTTCAGCGCGCACTGGTGCCGTGGGTCGAGCTGATTTCACGCGACCCGATGGATACTGCAGTTCAGGAAGCCTGGCTGGCGATTCCGTTCACACTGGACCGCCTGGGCGCCTATACCCAGGCGCTGCAGTATTACGAAAAAGCGGTCGGCGTTCTGGAAAACGCGCACCAGCGCATGGACAAGGCACTCGAATCGATCAAGCGTGGCCGCATGGTTGAGACCATTGTCCGGCGTGAAATCGACTCCGAAGCCGGTCGCGAATGGAAGCTACGCGATCTGCCGGATGCTCCGGAGACCTACTTCCTGCAGTCACTGCTAGCCGAGCATCGGTTCCAGGAAGCGCTAAAGAATTATCGCGATGTGCGCATGATGTCGCGCAATCTCGACGCCTGGCAGCAGCGCTTGGCCACGGTGGAGCGCTCGACCTCCAATACTGATCGTCCGGGCATGCGCGCGGACCAGATCATCGAACGCCAGCGCGCGCAATGGAAAGCCCCGTGGGCCGGACTGAAGGTCCAGCTGCGTGGCGCCGAGAAGCTCTCGGTTCCCGGTGC
>JBFFJL010000283.1:0-5374 GCA_041555955.1 Nevskiaceae bacterium | reverse complement strand
TCCGCGGCGCAGTTCGAATTCGCTGCTGGTCACGCAGTCTTCCATGTTGCGCAGACGTTGCTCCAGGCGCGAAAAGCGGCTGCTGAGATCGGCGCTGCTTGCGGCGCGTGGGGAAGCGCTCGGGCCGCCTTGAGGGGCATGCGAGCGCGACATGCCAGAGTCATCCAGCTCGGCTTCGTCCATCAGGTACCACAGCGCCAGATAGATCACCCCAACCGGAAAGAAGCCGCTGATGATGAAGCTGGCGATCAGCAGAACCCGGATTAGCTTGACGTTCCAGCCGAAGAACTCACCAATCCCGACGCAAACGCCAGCGATCCAGCCTTGCTTGGGGTAGCGGTGGAGTCGCGAGAACAATCCGCCTGAGCGGACACGGTCACGAATGCTCATGGTATTTCTTTCTCCATCCGGGCGATTCGGTGTCGAGAATCTGCTCCAGGGCGTCGATCCGGCGTTCCATGCGTTCGGCCAGCGCGGTCAATTGCGCATTGCCGGCGGACTGCGTCTGGTTTTCATGCTGCCAGCGCCGGCGACGATCCGCGAAGAACATCGCCATCCCCGGCAAAATCACGAAGATGGAAAGGATCGCAACCAGTGGAATCATTTCTTCCACAAAAATGTCCCCTCGCTACGTTGGTGGCAGGTCAAATCAGGAATTGGCCGAGTCATCCCGAGCGGAAGCCCCAGGCTTGGCGAATTTTGTACGCAATTTTGCCAGTTCTTCTTCGACCTTGTCGTCCGTCTCGAGCTGCGCGAATTCATCCGCGATGGACCGGGTTCCGAGATCGTAAGCTTCGACTTCGGCTTCCATACGGTCGATCTTGCCTTCGTACTGTTCCATGCGCAGCATGGCTTCGCTCATTTTGCTGTCGTTGATCTGCGTCTTGACGCGCAGACGTGAGCTGACCGACTGCTGACGCAGGACAATGGTCTTCTGCCGCTGGCGCGCATCGGCGAGTTTGGCCTTGAGCTTGGCGGTGTCGTCATCAAGCTTGGCAATTTCCGAGTCGATGTGGGTCAGCTCCTGTTCGACCGAGCTCAGGTGATCGACGACCCGCTGACGTGCGCCCAGTGCGCCGCGCGCGAGATCCTCGCGATCCTTGCTCATCGCCAGCTCCGCCTTGGCCTGCCAGTCGGCCGCCTCGGTGCTCAGGTGAGCGATCGTGCGCTGCAGTTCCTTCTTTCGCGCCAGCGTGCGCACGGAGGTCGAACGGACTTCGACCAGGGTGTCTTCCATCTCCTGGATGATCAGGCGGACCATCTTCTCCGGATCCTCGGCCTTGTCGAGCATGGCGTGGATATTGGAGTTGATGACGTCGCTCAGTCGGGAAAAAATGCCCATGATTACAGTCCTCAGTCGATCTCAAAGTATACGTTTGACTACAGTGCCGCCCGCGTGTCCGTCCCCGCCAGAGCGGCTGGTGCGGGCCCTCCGGCAAGCTCCGGACGCGGCAGTAACGGGGACATCGTCTCGATCAGGCCCTGCTGCAGTTCCTCGCGAATCTTGATCAGCGCTGCGTTGCCCTGCGCGGCAATAGCCTGGCCGACGCCGGTTGCCACCCGCTGCGTCAGACTCTCTTCGGCCTGGGCCGAGACGCTGAAACCCAGCAGTGCAGCAGCGGCGAGTGCAGTCTTCAGGATGTTGCGATTCGGGTGGTTCATGATCGGGCTCCTCATTCAGCCTTTGGTTGTGCCTAGGTATAAGCCAGCACCGTGCCAAGCTCTTGCCTTTGTGTAACACATTGAAAATAAAATAAAATAATCATATTGGCACTGCTGACCATCTCGCTGAAGGCGCCGGTTTTACCAACTGATGGCGAAATCGGCTAGATATGGGCAGAATCGCCAGATGGACGCCAATACCACGCCCGATTCCATTCTTGGGCAATCTGACAATTTCCTAGCGGTACTGGAGCGGGCTTCGCGCGTCGCGCCACTGAGCAAACCTGTGCTGATCATCGGTGAGCGAGGCTCGGGCAAGGAACTGATTGCTGCGCGCCTGCATTACCTGTCTGAGCGCTGGGCGCGTCCCTACGTCAAATTCAACTGTGCGGCGCTGAATGAGGAGCTGCTGGAGTCCGAGCTGTTCGGTCATGTTGCCGGCGCGTTTACAGGCGCAGCGCGCGCGCGGGTCGGACGATTTGAGCTGGCCAACGGCGGTACCATCTTTCTCGACGAGCTGGCGTCGATGTCGCAGCGCCTCCAGGAAAAGCTGTTGCGGGTTATCGAATATGGTGAATTCGAGCGCGTGGGTTCGTCCGAAACACTGAGGGTGGACGTGCGTCTGGTCGGCGCGGCCAATGTCGACCTGCCGTCACTGGCGCGGGCCGGCAAGTTTCGCGAGGACTTGCTCGATCGACTCTCCTTCGATGTCATCACCGTGCCGCCGCTGCGCGAACGCCGGGACGACATCTTGCTGTTGGCGCAGAAGTTTGCCGAGAGCATGGCGACCGAGTTGGGGCGCGAGTACTTTGCTGGTTTTTCACCTGCTGCCGAGCGTGCGCTGCTGAGCTACGACTGGCCGGGCAATGTGCGTGAGCTGCGCAATGTTGCCGAGCGGGCGGTATACCGCCTCGATTCCGCGAGGCAGGTGGTGGACCGGATTGAATTCGATCCGTTTGCATCTCCGTACCGGCCCCGTGGTGCCGTTGCACTGGCTGTGAGCGAGACGCCAGAGGTTGAGACGAACGCGCGCGCGGAATCCGCGGCCGCCTCGCCGAAAGCGCCGCAGCTGCCGCTGGATTTTCATCAGAGTGTCGCAGACTACGAGACCGGTTTGCTGCAGCAGGCGCTGGAAGATGGGCGCTTCAATCAGAAGCGCGCAGCAGAACTGCTGTCATTGACCTACCATCAATTTCGCGGTCTGCTGCGCAAGTACAAACTGTTTGCGCCTGAGCGCTGATTGATGCAACGCGTGAACCCCGCCGTCGGTGTATGCAAGGTGTTCGGCGCAAAAAAACGCCCGCTCGGGTAGGCGGGCAAAGCGGATTCGAGGATGGATCCTCGGTCAGGGTACGCCCAGGGCACGGATAACGAAGATGCACGGCAGCGTGAAATTTACTACCGGCGCACTAGAGATCCTGCCGGCGCACAAAAGGCTGCTCCGATGTTGTCTGTCCTGCATGGTGGATGGCTCTACCTCATTCCGATTGTGCTGGCCTTTCATAGTGGGTTTTTGCTGGCGTCCGAGTTGTGTGCAGCGAAATGAACTCGGTGTCCGAGATAGTGGCCGCGATCTTGAAAGGTTGAAAACATTAGTCCTTGGGATGGCCGCTTAGTCAGTCCTTGTATTAGGTCTATGTATGTAGACCAACGACGGCATATGTGCCACAGTAACGTCAAAGGATTAACTGTATAGACCATGCCAAGAATCGCCATGCCGCCTGCGCCCACATCCGGCCGGATCACGAGCCGTGAAGATCTCGGCCGCATTATTCGGTACGCCCGGATGCAGGCCGGGATGACGGTCGAGGAGGCCGCCATGGCGATCGGCATCGCCAAGGCGACCCTGCTCCGTGTCGAACAGGGCAAGGGCGGTTTGCAGTTCGACAACCTGCTGAAAATCATCGACGGGCTCGGCTTGCGGTTCAGCGTCATGCCCGCCCAGCAGGGTCCTGAACGAGACCTGGCATGGCCGAAGAGCTGAACCTTTCGGTTCATCTGGCCGATGTCGAAGTCGGCCGGCTGGGCGTCGACGCCCAACAGCAACTCCGGTTCGAGTACGCCGCAGATTGGCGTCAGACCGGCTTTCCGCTGGCGCCGAGCGTGCCGCTATCAGCCCCGGCCGGCCAGGAAACGGACTGGCCGATGGCCGCAGCCGCTTTTTTCCAGAACCTGCTGCCCGAGGGGCAGGCGCTGGCGGCCGCGAACAAGCGCATCCGCAATATCCTGCGCCAGGCGGGTGGAACTCCGCCAGACAAAGTGGACACGGCCTTGCTCACCGAGCCGGCGGAACAAAAGTTGGCCGAGGCGGTGCGCACACTGGAGGCGCAGGTGGCCCCGCTCTTCAAGGCGGGCGACTATGCCGAGGCGCTGAAGCGCCTCGCCGGATTGCGGCCCACGGTGGATGAATTTTTCGACAAGGTCATGGTAATGGTGGATGAGGCCGACGTGCGCCATAATCGCCTGGCGCTGCTCAACCGGCTAAGTAATCTGTTTTTGAATGTCGCCGATATATCGAGGCTGCAAAGCTGAAGGAGATGCGGATGAACATCGATTCGTACCGGGACATGCTTAAGGCCGTGCAGGCGTTTCACGCCAAGCACCGCTTCCACGAAACCGGCGGGGAGGAGTTGGCCTACCGCGTGGCGCTCATGACCGAGGAACTGGGCGAGATTTCCGCTTGTGTCACCAAGGGCAAATCGAACGAGAAGCTGGCCGAGGAATGTGCCGATCTTTTCATCCTGCTGCTCGGCACCGCCATTGCCGCGGATTTTGACCTCAAGCAGGCGTTCTGGGACAAAATGAAAAAAGTGGAGAGCCGCGAATCGCGTATGGTCAACGGCCGCATCCGGGTCTCGGAGTTTCGCGACACATGAAGCTCGTCATTCTTGACCGTGACGGAGTCATCAACCACGACTCGGACAACTATATACGATCGGCTGAGGAGTGGGTGCCGATCCCGGGCAGCCTCGAGGCCATCGCGCGCCTGCACCGCGAAGGTTACAAGATCATCGTCGCGACCAACCAGTCCGGCGTCGGCCGCGGTCTGTTTGACATGGACACGCTCGGGCGCATCCACGTCAAGATGCTCGAAGCGGTGCGTGCCAAGGGCGGCGAGATCGATGCGATATTCTTCTGCCCGCACAAACCCGAGGACAACTGCGGTTGCCGCAAACCGCAGCCGGGCCTGTTTCAGGAAATCGCCGAGCGGCTCAAGGTTAACTTGAATGGCGTCTATGCTGTGGGTGACTCCGAGCGTGACGTGGCGGCGGCGCGCCTGGTGTCGGCGCGGCCGGTGCTGGTGCGCACTGGCAAGGGCAAGCGCACGCTGCGCAAACACAAGGCGCTGGTAAACGTCCCGGTGTTCGATGATTTCGCGGGGTTCACCGACGCCCTCCTGACCGGGAAACTGCCGGCAAACTGACTTGGTCGCGCTTCGCTCCCTGCTGTTTAACGCCATGATGTTCATCACGGTGGCGATCTACGCCCCGCTCATGTTACCGACGGCGCTCCTGCCCTACCGCCGGCGTTACCGGATCATCACGCAGTGGGCGCGCCTACAAGGCTTTCTGCTGAATAAACTGTGTCGTCTCGATTACCGCGTGGAGGGAGCGGAACACCTGCCCACGGGGGCGGCGATCGTCATGTCCAAGCACCAGTCGGCGTGGGAAACGATCGTGTTCCAGCAGATCTTCCCGCCCCAGACCTGGGT
>JBFFJL010000282.1:0-5383 GCA_041555955.1 Nevskiaceae bacterium | reverse complement strand
GCCGGGAGTATTTCCTGCAGTTGTGCCGTGCGGATTCGAGCGTTAAGCAACGTTGACGCGCTAGAGTCTCCGCTGTGTACTGCCTGCGCCAAGCTGTTCGAGCTGACCCACGGCCGACCGCGATATTCAAGCGACCGGGTCGAGAGTTCAGTGTCAATGTCGGCTAGAGCGTCCTCGATCCGGATAAAGTCGGAAGGCCGCAGGGCAACGAGCTTCTCGAGGAGCTGAAAGTCGGGTCCGGCCAATTCTCGTGATAGCGCTTCGTAGTAGTGTGTGGGCCCAGGGCCAGCCAAGTCTACGAAGAGGGTCGCTGCATAAGCACGCATTTCGCCGGGGCCGATGCAGCGATCGAGTGCGAGTCGAAACTGACGACCGTCGGACCGCTGAGGGATCGCGCCGGGACTGTCCTCCACAACCCAGAGCCCAAGGCAGCGCTTGCGCGGTGCAAGCGTTTTCACGCGCAGAAGCCCGTCGGCCCATGCTCTGATTTCAGGACATCCTGACCGCACCTTCAACACGGAGTTGCGCAGACGCTCGTCGAGAAGAATGTCCTCGGGACCGGGCGCGCGTCTTTCGAGACCAAGGGCGTCACCAATACTGTGGGCGCCTTCATGGTGGTCCCCAATAGTGATCACGCGAAATCCACTTTCGGTCAAACGTTGACCAAATAGGGACTCCAGTGCGATGGCGCCGGGAGCGCACGACTGGACTATTGGTGCGCCTCGATCAATAGCCTCAAGGCCGTCTACCAGTAGCGCTTGCGGCCGCGGCAGGTTGAGGAGAATGTTCATCATTCGACAATGATCGCGTGCTCGAGAACGGGGTTGAGCGCATAACGGCCGTCGGGCTTATCGACCACGGCGCCGAGCAGGCCAAGCACAGAAGCTAGTGTCTCGGGGACATACCGAGGCGCGTTAGCGCGACAGGCCTCCGCGAACTGGTCCTGTTTGAACTCGATGCATGCGAGTTCCGTGACCAGGGCTTGCAGATCGGAATTCAGGCCAAAAAACAGCATTATTCCAGCAGCCCCTGGCTTTACCCCTACAGATTGCAATAGATCGGCAGCGGTGTCGCCCGTGCGTCCGGATGCTCGTCGGCGTAGCGCTGCCATCAGGAGTGTCGGAGACTGGCCGCAGAGATGCACGAGAGAGTCCATCTCGTCATCCGACATGTTGATGTTGAGTTCGCTCTGGGCGACGAACATCTGGGCCGCATCCACGCTCCACAGACCGGTGGACACCACCGGTACTGGCACGCTAGACAGAGTGGCCAGCTCCAGCGCCTGTGCGCCATGGGCAAGCAATGCGACCATGCGCCCGCATCTCCTGATTTCATCCGACGCATCGTGCAGCGCCGCCAATCCGGATACCGGCCAGTGATCGGGCACCACTAAAACACTGCGCGAGTTCGTCACCATTCCTGTGGGGCCCAAGCTTCCGAGTTTTGAGGCGCCATGGGTGGCGGCGGCTACAAGGTCACGGGACATCAGGTTGGTGCTGCGCAGTGCCTTGACATCAGCGCGCCCGCCCAACCAGTGTCGGTCGCTGCACATCAAATTCACGTCTTCGCTGCCGGTGGCAGGGCTGTGAACGATTACGCGTACGGGCGGTCGATCGACATCGCCAAAGCCAAGGTCTGAGATCAACTGCAGGGGAAGCGGGCATAGGCGGCCGTTAGCGTATGAGATCCGGCGCTGGCCCTCGTCGCGTACCAGCTTTACCTGGTCTGCCTTCACCAGGGCTGCGTCGATTTCCTCGCGCGTGCCGAGGCGGGTGAGCAACTTTACCGAGCGCAACTGGAAGTCACGGCCCTCGTTGCTGCGCATGAATATGCCGAGGTTCACCAGCTCGTCGGCCAGTGCCTCGACCACGGCAGGCGTCGTCGATTCCGGGAACAGTTGTGAGGCAAAGCCGCGAACGCTCTTCATCAAAGACGCAGGTGACATGCTCACAACGGATGATCGCAGCGAAGTGAGCTGCTCATAGGCCATCGCAAAGGCGAGAACTCGATAGCGCGGGTCGAGTTCGAGAGTTTTGCGGAAGATTTCGACCAAGCTCTTTGTCAGCGATCCGTCTTGATCAACCCGGGCCAGATGCGTCGACGTGATCCTGTATGGCGGTAAGGACTCAACCGGCTCACGGTACATTTGGAGTAGAAGTCGCTCACAGTACACTTGGATGAGCGCAGGGAAGAACATAGCAGTATTGATGATCTCGTAGACAACGTCTGGGCTCTCAAATTCAAAGCCCAGCGCGGCCATCGGCTTCACGACCAGCTGCAGGCCGGCAGCGCGTTCCTCGCCCAGAAACGGCGTGAGCGCCACGGGTGCGGAAAGCTGATCTAGAATGCTGTTGGCATATCGCGATAGCCGCTCTGTGTTGTTCAGCCCCGCAATAGCGAAGCGGAACCTGCCTTCGGAGTCCGTAAACAGGTTGCTCAGCTTCTGCATCACTGGGAAGCGCGGGGACGCGTTGGCTTCATACTTCAGAGTGTCGTCGGCTTCGTCGATCAAGACCATCACACGTAGATTGCGTTGTGTGATCGCGTCGAGGATATCCTTCTTGATGCGCGCCGGCTTTGGGGTGCGACTCGCCGTCTTGGGTAGCACCCCGGCAGACACCAGAGCGTCAATTAGGTGGGTCCAGAAAACGGACTGATAGTCGTCGGCAGTGGTGTCAGGCATGTAGAAGTACACGAAGTACCGGCCGGTCGACGGATTGGTCTCCTTGGCCGCAATATCGCGCAGCACGCTGGACTTGCCGAGGCGGCGCCCACCATAGACGAGTACGCCTGCATGGGCCTCCATGATCGTTCGACGGATCTGGTGACGTCCGAAGAACATTTCCGTTGGCATATCTTTGGTATCGGCATAGGGGATCGTGCGCAGGAAGCTTGAGCCCACGGCCACCATCCGGGCGAGCGGATCGCCCAGTGCCATGTAGACCGCGAGTGCGTCGTCGACCAGCACGGCGCCGCGCGCAGTATCCCGACAGTGTTGGAGAATCGCTTTGCGCGAGGCCTCAGTGATGAACCCTTGGTGAAGCACGATGTCAGCTTTGGACATCGCTTCATGTAGGGCCTGTACGCCGTCCTTGCGTTGAACCAACGCGACCTCGTAGGTCTGCGAGCGCTGGGATCCTAGTACGGGCACGACGAACACGCCGCGCGGCTGACACTCCTGCGCTAGATCGGCTGTCACGACTTTGAGCAGCACAAAACTTGGACTTTCGGCGTACGTGACGTTCACGTCGCGGATACCCAGGAACGTCTCGAAAAATGTGCGCACGGCTGTAGCCGCGCTCTGCCGCGAGGAGATCTTAGTGAACATGCGCGCCCACAGGTGTAATCTCGCCTCAGCCGTCTCCCGTTGCTGTTCGGTCAGAGGCGCGGGTAACCATTCCCGGGCAGCGCCGTCCGTTAGGGCTGACATTGCTTCGTTCATCACGCCATTTGCGTGAGAAGCCTGCTCGAGAGCGGGCAGGACGCTGTGATTGAACTCGGTCAGCATCCCGTTTCTTGCGGTGACCGTCGGTAGGCGTTGACCTGACTGCAGGATGGGCCAGTATTCGCTGGCCACGTCGAGCTTGGCCAGATCCAGCAACTGGTAGATCCGCGGGACGTCCTCAGCGACTTCGGTCGGCAGGTTCTCGCACTCAGCCATGATGACGGCGCGCAAGTCTTGGCAGCCCTGTTCATGCCTGCGCTGCAGTGGATCGGCGAGCTTGATTTGTAGGAAGCGCCGAGCATCAGTCATGTCGCATGGCAATTCGGCCAAGTCCGGGTCGTCTACCGGTGCTTCATAAGGAAGCACGCGCACACGTTTTGACAGTTGCGACAAAGTCGTTTCGAATTCCGTTTTGTCCTGATCGCTTAGCAGGTTCAGCACATACAATTGGCTGGCCAGGGCGGTCTGCGCGGCAATGCTGGACAGCAGGTCTTTGCGCTCGTCTCGGATTCGCTGCTCGAGCGTTTGCGCCACGGCCGTGACGTCCGATGCGTCCGCGCCGCGCTCTTCGGCATAGCGCCACGCCCGCCGAGCCGGCAGCAGTCGGCCTGCACTCATGTGCCGCTTGGCGGCCAGTAGAAACGCGTTACCGGATCGGTCCAGCGGCAGCTCGACCGATTTGATCACCTCGACCAGTACTTGCGGGTCGAGTCCAAACTGCGGTTCGTGACCTAGCGCGTAGCTGGAGGCAAGGCCCGGAGCCATGTTGGCACCGATCGATACGTCTAGCAGATAGAGCTCCCTGTTGAGCACATCATCAATTTGCTTGCGCTCGGTCGGGACGTTCCCAGTCGCGATCAACTGGCGAAGCGCTGACATGGCGCGCGCCAAGCCGGCGGCCGCCAACTGCAGCGGCTGCTCGCCCTTATAGTGGCCAAGCTCTTCGATTGCGGAGCGCAACTGGCTGTCGAGTTCGGAAGCAAACTTCGACGTGCGCTCGACAGCCCCGGACTCGGGCTCCCAGTTGATGTCGTCCCGGACCGCCTTGAGGAATGCCTTGATTCCCTCTAGAAATCGCTCCATGCGCTGATAGTGCGTCCCAATCAGGCGATCCGGACCGTCGACGCCCCGGTGTGCATCCTGGATGTAGTCGAAAAGGCTGCCCGGGATATCGTTTAGCGCGTCGTCGATGGCACGCACCACGTCGCGCAGCTTCTGGTTGCCGCCCGAGAGTGCGCGCAGGGCGCGCCCAATCGGATGGCTCTCTCCCAGATAGGTCTCGTACAATCGCTGAGCCGATGGGAAATTGTGGAAGTTGTGCACGAACTCTGAATCTTTCTGCGCGGCTACGTCTCGCGCCCGCCGCGCGTGCTGCTCAAGCGTCGCCTTGCGCTTGGCGTCGCTGAACTGGAACCCACGGAACAACTGCTCGGCGCGCAGGTCCGTCACGCCCTTCGCCTCGGGCCGCGCGACCAGCGTCGCGACAGATCGCAATGTGGCGCTGATGCCGGAGCATTCGCTCAGCGTGCGGATGTAGGTCAGCGGGTTTCCGCGCATCTGATCGAAAAGGGCGGGGCGGAGTCCAGCAGCCATCGCAGCCAGGGAATAAGCACGATCCTCGGCGTTGACGCGCCCGTCCGACAGCATGCCCAAGGCCGCAGTCAGGTGAGCGTCCAAGCACGCGTTCGAGACTGGAATAACCGTAGTCTGCGCTTCGGCTGCAGCTAGCAGAGCGTAAACACCGGGAGCCCCTGGCAGTGCCTCCCCGACATCCATCTCGTACGCCCGCGCGAGGGCGAGTGACAGTCCGGGTGCATGCCCCTCCATCAATTGTTCGACGCGATCGAGCACCTCATCGACGCGAACCTGCGGGGTCTCATCTGCCCGCGCCTCGCCTGCATCAACGTCCATCTTGGCAGCCGGCGGTTCAGGCGGCTC
>JBFFJL010000281.1:0-5429 GCA_041555955.1 Nevskiaceae bacterium | reverse complement strand
GGCGGCCTGTCGAATCCGGCGTTCCCGAACCTGCCGGGCATCGAGCAATTCACCGGCAAGACCTTCCACTCGGCCGAGTGGGATCACGCCTATGACCTGCGCGGCAAGCGGGTGGCGGTGATCGGCACTGGCGCCTCGGCGATCCAGTTTGTGCCGCAGATTCAGAAGCAGGTCGCGCATCTGGACCTGTACCAGCGCACACCGCCATGGATCATGCCGAAGCCGGATCGCCCGATCAGTGACGGCGAGCGCGATCTGTACCGGCGCTTCCCGCTGCTGCAGCGCGCGTATCGCACCGCGTTGTACTGGATGCTGGAATCGCGCGTGTTCGGCTTCGCGATCAACCCGAAGATCATGAAACTGATGGAGGGGCAGGCGCGCAAGCACATCGCCCGCCAGGTTCCGGATCCGGCACTGCGCGCCAAGCTGACCCCGGACTTCACCTTCGGCTGCAAGCGCGTACTGATCTCGGACGACTACTACCCGGCGCTGGCACAGGCCAATGTCGATGTTGTCACCGACGGCATCCGCGAAGTCCGCGCGCATAGCATCGTCACCGCGGACGGCGTCGAGCGCGAGGTCGACTGCATCATCTACGGCACCGGCTTCAAGGCACAGGACCCGCTGCCGCGGGGCGCGATCTTCGGTCGCGGCGGCAGGGATATCCTCGATGTCTGGACGCAGGGTCCGGAGGCCTACAAGGGCACCACGGTCAGCGGCTTCCCGAATCTGTTCATGCTGATGGGGCCGAATACGGGTCTTGGCCACAGCTCGATGGTGTACATGATCGAATCGCAGATCGCCTATGCGCTCGACGCGGTGCGGCAGATGCGTGCAAATGGCTGGGCCGCGGTCGACGTCAAGGCGGACCGTCAGAGTCGCTACAACGAAGGCCTGCAGGCGGCCCTGAAGAAGGCGATCTGGACCGCCGGCGGCTGCAAGAGCTGGTATCTGAACGAGCAGGGCCGCAACACCACACTTTGGCCGGGATTCACATTCAAATTCCGCCAGGCGCTGTCACACTTCGATGCCGACAACTACCGTGTCGAACGGGCCGCGCCCGCCACGGCCGGCGCGTCATCACACTAAGGCGGCTCGCCGCTCAAACTCCCGGAGGAGTCGATGAAGAATTTCAAGGACAAGGTTGCCGCGATCACGGGCGCTGGCTCGGGCATGGGGCGCGAACTGGCAGTGGAGCTGGCCGCGCGCGGCTGTCATCTGGCGCTGTCCGACGTCAACGAGAAGGGGCTGGCCGAGACCGTGAAGCTGGTCGACGGCAGCGGCGTGAAGGTGACGCATCAGCGCGTGGACGTGGCTGACAAGGCAGCGGTGTTCGCCTGGGCCGATGCGGTGGCCAAGGAACACGGCAAGGTCAACCTGATCTTCAACAACGCCGGCGTTGCGCTGGGCGCCAGCGTCGAAGGCATGCGCTACGAAGATCTGGAATGGTTGCTGAACATCAATTTCTGGGGCGTGGTTCACGGCACCAAGGCGTTCCTGCCGCTTCTGAAAGCGAGCGGTGAAGGCCACATCATCAACACCTCCAGCGTGTTCGGTCTGGTCGGGATTCCGTCGCAGTCCGCCTACAACGCAGCCAAGTTCGCCGTGCGAGGGTTCACTGAATCACTGCGCATGGAGCTGGATATGGAAGGCTGCGGCGTCAGTGCCACCAGCGTGCACCCGGGCGGGATCAAGACCAACATCGCCAAGGCTGCGCGCATGGACCCCAGCATCGCCGCGCTGGGGCTCGACAAGGAGCAGGCTTCGGCCAAGTTCGAGAAGAACTTCATCACCACGGCAAACCGCGCCGCGCAGATCATCATTCGCGCCGTCGAGAAGAATCAGCGACGCGTGCTGGTCGGCCCGGATGCGCATGTGATCGACTGGATGGTGCGCCTGATGCCCAGCGGCTATCAGACGCTGGTGAAGCTGTTCAGTCGCGCGTCGATGGGGCCGGACAAGGGCGAGACGCAGGCGGCATCGCGTCGCGTGTAGCGTCCTTCCTCACATCGAAAGGCACCGCCGCAGCCGCACCGTCGGACTGCGGCGGTGCGCTACCATCGCGGCTTGAAGCCTGAGGGGGCAGGAATGACCGCGATACTCTGGGGCTCGGCGCTATCGCCGTATTTCCTCAAACTCGATGCCGCGTGCCGCTACGCCGGGCTTGCGCTGGACCAACGGCCCGACGGCGGCAGCACGCTGTCCAATCTGCGTCTGCTGCTACGCATCAAATCTGCCCAACGTCGGCGCACGATCCAGCGCTGGTCGCAGCCCGACCCTTTGGACGAATACCCGCTGGTGCCGTATCTGCTGACCGACGACGGCAAGGTGCACGTTGACAGCAGTGCGATCGCGGCCTGGCTTGACGCGACACGCCCGACACCGACCCCACTGATTCCGGACGACCCTGCGCTGGCGATGGTGTGCTGCCTGATCGATGAGGCGCTGGACGAGGTGGGGCTATATCTGGTGCACCACCATCGCTGGGTGATTTCTCGCGGCGACAACACCGCAGGCGCGCGTCTGGCGCGGGAATTCCGCAGTCTGGTGCCATTCGGCAGCTTGATGGCGCGGCGGTTCTCACGGCGGCAGACGCGCCGCTTGCCGTATCTGTTCTCGCTGGCGCCGGTGAAAACGCAGTGGCCCGATGATGGCCTGCCGATACCGCCCGGCTCCGAAGACTATCCGGCCACGCATGCGCGGCTGGAGCTGGCCTGGGATGCGCTGGTCGACGCTGCGACGCAGGCGCTCGCGCAACGTCCGTATCTTCTGGGTGAGCGCTTCACGCTGGCCGATGCCGCGCTGTACGGCCAGCTGCAGATGAACATGACCGATCCGTCCTCCGAGCGCCGTCTGCGCGAGCGCTCACCAGCCCTGCGACGCTGGCTTGCAGCGATCGAGGCCGGTGCGCACGTCGGCAGCAACGGTACGCTGAGCCTGCATGACGATCTGCGTCCGCTGCTGCAGTGGGTCCAGGACAGTTTCATCCCGTTGATGCAGGCCAATGCAGCGGCTTATCAGCGCGAGCAGGCCAAAGGCCGCAAGCTCTGGAACGAGGCAGCCTTCGACCGCAGCGAAGCCGAGTACAAGCTACAGTGGTGGGGCGCGCCGGCGCGTACCGTGGTCAAGACCTTTCAGGTGCGCGTTTGGCGTGACCTGTGCGCGCGGGCGCGAAATCTGACGGCTGAACAGTCCGAGCAGGTGCGTCGTGTACTCGGAGCATTACCGGGCGAGTGGATCGATTCTTCAGGTTAGCGCTGTGCATGCCGCAGGATTCACGGCAATGCGGACCGCTTTCCATTACGGAACCGTTCAGGTCGGTCTGAAATGATGGGACATCGGCCTCGGATGCATGGGCTGCCAGAGAGAACGATCATGAACCGATTCAAGCGAAGCAGACTCACGCTTACCATCGTCGCTGCGGCATTGTTGCAGGCCGGATCAGGCGTTGTGCTGGCGGAGGGCGGTGGTCACGACGCGTCACGACAGCATGACCAGATGGAGCAGCACCAGCAGGGGCACGACAAGAAACAGCATGGCAACAAAGCAGCTTCTGAAAAGGAACACCGCAACGAGCAGTCACAGAGCCGCACCGCACCGCAGCGATTTGATTCGTCCCGCAGGAATGAGGACGAGCGACATCGAGCGCCGGGCAACAGCGGCAATGCGCATGCCTATACCTTCGAGCAGCAGGATCGTGCCCGGCTGAAACAGCACTATCAGCGTGTGCTGGGTCACGTCGATCACAAGCATCGCCCGCACTTCGAACCGGGCTACATCATTCCCAACGTGTATCGCGTATACATCACGCCGGTTCCACTGTCGCTGCGCCGGCATCTGCCGCCGCCGCCCGCCGGCTACCTGATGGGCTACTACCAGGGTTATACCGTTGTCTATGACCCGACGACGTTTGCGATCATCACCCTCGTCGATTTGCTGCTCTTGCAGTAGCGGCCTGGCGCGCCCCAGGCCGCAACAGCCTGGGGCGTTTCTGTAACCTCGCGGGGCGAACGGCTACCGGTCCTGGGACTTGCGCAGTCGCTGCTGCCAGAACGCAGCGTTGCGAATGCCCAGTGCGTCCGGATCGAACACCGGTTCGGCGCCAGCCTTCTTCTGCGTTTCGTAATCCTTCAGCGCCAGCAGTGCCGGGCGTTGCAGGATCAGGATGGCGATGATATTCAACCATGCCATCAGACCGACCCCGACGTCACCCAGTGCCCAGGCGGCACCGGCACTGCGCACGGTGCCATAGGTGACCGTCGCCAGAATGCCGATGCGCAGTGCCAATACCATCCACGGCCGGTGCACAGCGCGATTGATGTAGCTGATATTGGTTTCGGCCATGTAGTAGTAGGCGACGATGGTCGTGAACGCGAAGAACAACAACGCCAGCGCGACAAAGCCAGCGCCGTAACCCGGCAGGACCGATTCCACCGCGTTCTGGGCGAATCCAGGGCCGGGCTCGACGCCGGGCAGGGCCTCGACGATCATCGCGCCGCCCTTGCCGATGACGTTGTACATGCCGGTCGACAGGATCATGAACGCCGTCGCCGAGCACACCAGCAGGGTATCGATGTAGACCGAGAACGCCTGGACGTAGCCTTGCTTGGCGGGGTGGGAGACTTCCGCCGCCGCGGCCGGATGCGGACCTGTGCCTTGTCCGGCTTCGTTCGAGTAGATGCCGCGCTTGACGCCCCATTCGACCGCCAGCCCCAGCACGGCGCCGAACGCCACCTCGGTGCCGAACGCACTGCCGAAGATCAGCGCGACGACACCAGGCAGTTTGTCGATGTTGAGGAACATGATCGTCAGCGCGACGAGAATGTACGCCAGCGCCATGAACGGCACTACGATCTGGGCAAAGTGCGCGATGCGGTGCACGCCGCCGAAGATGATGAAGCCCAGGCCGACGACGATGGCCGCGGCGGTGACGGTCGGCGGAATGCCCCAGGCAGTCGACATGCCCAGAGCGATGCTGTTGGCCTGCACGCCCGGCAGCAGAAAGCCGGTGGCCAGCACTGTTGAGACGGCAAAGATCCATGCGTACCACTTCTGGCCCATGGCCTTTTCGATGTAATACGCCGGGCCGCCGCGGTATTGGCCTTTTTCGTCGATTTCCTTGTAGATCTGCGCCAGGGTCGATTCGACGAAGGCGGTGGATGCGCCCAGAAACGCGACCATCCACATCCAGAACACCGCACCGGGGCCGCCGAATGCGATGGCGGTGGCGACGCCGGCAATATTGCCGGTACCGACGCGACCGGACAGCGACATCGCCAGGGCCTGGAACGCAGACACACCGGCGGGGGACTCCTCGCCGCTGCGCATCAGCCGCAGCATCTCGACGAAACCGCGCACCTGCATGAAGCGCGTGCGAATCGAAAAATACAGGCCTGCACCCAGGCACAGCGCGATCAGCGGTTTGCTCC
>JBFFJL010000280.1:0-5440 GCA_041555955.1 Nevskiaceae bacterium | reverse complement strand
CGAGCAGTTCGCGCAACCTGCCCTCGTCCTGCAGATCGCGCAGATTGCGCGTATTCGGCGATGAAACATTGACCGTCACATAGGATGCGCGCGCATAGACCTTGCGCAGACACTGCAGATAGTCATCCGGCGCGCGGTCGATCGGGGTATCGAAGTTCTTGCCGATATTGATGCCCAGGACCCCGCGATAGCCGGAACGCTCGACATGCTTCAACAGATGATCGACGCCTTTGTTGTTGAAGCCCAGGCGATTGATGATGGCCTGCTGTGAAGGTATCCGAAACATGCGTGGCTTGGGATTGCCAGGCTGAGGCCGAGGCGTCACTGTGCCGACTTCGACGAATCCGAATCCCAAGGCCTGCCATGCCTGCAGGCATTCGCCGTTCTTGTCGAGCCCCGCCGCCAGTCCGATGCGATTCGGAAATTCGATTCCGAACAGGCACACGGGATCGGATGGGACCGTGCTGCGAAACGGCGCCGTGCTCAAGTGCGGCAGGCGCTTGAACAGCCCCAGGGTCAATTCATGCGCATGTTCCGCGTCGAGGCGAAACAGCAGATTCCGTGCAAACGCGTACATCCGTCTCAATGCTCCAACTGGGCGCGCGGCGGCGCGATACGGTCCCGCAGCAGTCGCGGCATCGGCACGCGTCGCGCAAGGCGACTGCGCAGTCCGTCGACTTCCTCTAGCAATTTGTCCTGTGCCAGCGTCGTCGGAAGACGCAGTACCCCACGCAGCAGGTCCAGCAGCAGGCGGCTACGCGGGTCGTTTTCGTACAGAGAACCGAAGCTGCCGGCAGCCGCGAACAGCGCTCGTGACAGATGCAGGTAGTCCCGCCGCAGCACCAGGCCAGCCTGCTGCGTATTCGACATCAGATGCAGCACGCTCTGACCACGACGATGCAGGCCCTCGAATCCCCCCCGCCGCAGCTCGAAGGCAAATCCCATCCGCGTCAGCGGCGTGATGCCCTTCTTGTTCAGCGTCTCGTCCAGCAGCGCCTTGATTTCCGCTTGCCGCGCCGCGCCGGCATCCGGCTCGGTACTCATGCGCAGCAAGGCTTCGGACAGCAGTGCGGTATCCGCGGTGACCGCCGCAGCCAGATAATCCCAGATCAGGTTCCACTTGCCGTCGAGGCCGACGACGTTGCCCCAGTCGATCAGGTGCAAAGTGCCGTCAGAACCGACCATCACATTGCCGGGATGCAGGTCGCCGTGCATTTCGTGATGCACGAATACGTGATACAGCATCGTATACAGCAGCCGTTCCGAGACCTGACGCTGGAACCGTCGTCGTTCGGAGCGCGGCATCCGGCGCAGTCCGCGGGTCAGGCTGGTCGCATCCGCGAGATATTCCATTTCAATGATGCGGCGCGAATGCCCGTAAAGCTCGGGCACCCGCCACATCTGCGACTTCAAGCTGCGCCGGTAAAAGCGCAGGTGGTTGGCCGCTTCAGCATCAAAGTCCAGCTCCTCGACGAAACCGGCAACGAACTCATCAACCTGCGCCTGCATCGCGCGCAGAAACGGCGCCAGCTTGGAGTGCGGCGCCCAGTATTGCGAAGACATGATGGCCAGCCCCAGCACCAGCTTGCCGATCGCAAACTCGCGGTCGATATTCTGACGGCCGACTTTGATCACGACGGCGCGCAGCACTTCGCGCCCGTCTTCGATGAACGGCTTCTTGGCGTAATAAACCGATCCCACAGATCCCGATTTCACCGGTCGAGCCGGATCGAAATCCAGGTACAGCTTGTGCGGTGGTTTGCCGTAGCACTCGATGAACGCCTGAACAACTTCGTCCTCGGTCATCGGCTCGACATCTTCGTGAAACACCGCGAGCTCGCGCGCGATTTCCTCGGGTAGGAAATCGGCATTGGCGGCGGCGACCTGCGCCATCTTGACGAAGAACGGACCGAATTCGCGCACCATTGCCGCGACAATCTGCGCCTGCGCCTTGAAGTCCTTGGGGTCGACCTGGAAAAACGGTTTGATGTGTCGCAGCGCCTTGATCTGGCGGCGGATGATCACGGCGTCCTGCCGCACCGTTGCCGCCCGACGCAGGACCTCCTGCATCTGCCACTGATTGAAGCGGCGTCCGGCCTTGAGAATATTGATTGTCTCGACCAGCAACGGCTCGTAGGTCACGATGACCAGCCGCACCATGTCCAGGGTCAATTCGCCCAGGCCCTTGATCTCGGGCGACGAGAACAGTTCGTTGAAGAACTGCCAGAACTCCTGCACCAGCTGCTCAGGCACCTGGACCGGCGAACGCGCAACCGCCTGCTCGACCACGAAGCGGATCAGCTCCTCGGTCGACTGTTCGTTGGGAATCAGTTTGCGTGCGCGCAGATATCCGGTCAGCCGTTCGGTCTGGTGCAGCAGCGGATGCTTGTAGAGCCCGGCAAATGCGGCGTCGATTGCCCGGTTGAGCGCATCCCGGGTGACGTCCTGGTCCGACGCCAGCAGCCGCAGCAGCGGCGCGAATCCGCGTGACACGGCATAGGTCGACGCAGTCAGCGTGCCCAGTTCCCTGAGCAACCCTGGGGGCGCAGCATCGGCCTTGTTTGCCATGGTCGGTGCCTTCGGTGCGCGGATGCTCAGGGTAAGGTCAGCCAGTGCCCGAGCTTGGACGCCTTGGCATCGAGATATTTCTCGTTGTACGGATTGCGTCCGCTTTCGAGCGCAACCCGCTCGACGATTTCGATGCCGTCGGCACGCAAGGCGTCGAGCTTGCGCGGATTGTTTGTCATCAGCCGGATCCGCTGCAGCCCCAGCGCACCCAACAGCTCGACTGCCAGGCTGTATTCACGCGCGTCAGCCGGAAACCCGAGCTGATGATTGGCTTCGACGGTGTCTGCGCCCTGGTCCTGCAAGGCATAGGCGCGGATCTTGTTACCGAGACCGATACCACGCCCTTCCTGACGCAGGTACAGCACCGCGCCACGGCCTTCCGCCGCGATACGCTGCAAAGCGCTTTCCAATTGGGCGCCACAATCACAGCGCAAGGAAAACAAGGCGTCGCCGGTAAGACACTCGGAATGAACGCGGATCAGCGGGGGTTCGCCGCTCAGGTCGCCCAGCGAGACGACGACGTGCTCTTTGCCATCAGCGGCCTTGAACACGGTGATGCTGAACTCCGCCCACGCGGTCGGTAACCGCGATGCGGCAATGCGCTCCAAGTGATTGACTGATTTGGACAAGTTTCTCTCGACGTCTGACGGCCCGGAATCAAAGCCGAACACGGGGACCGGAGTTTACCGGTCCCCGTGCTTGAGCGCAGGACTTCAGGAGCGTGCCGATGCGGCTCAGGCGCCGAACCAGTTCTGTCCGCAGACGCGCAAGGTGCTGCCGTTGACACCGTCGGCCGCTGGCGACGCCAGAAATGCCACGGCTTCGGCGATGTCCTGCGGCATGCCGCCCTGCGACAGCGAGTTGATGCGGCGTCCGACTTCGCGCGGTGCCATCGGCATCGCGGCGGTCATCTGCGTCTCGATGAAGCCCGGGGCGACGGCATTGATCGCGCCACCACGCTTGGCCATCAATGAGGCCATCGCATTGGCGTAGCCGATGACGCCGGCCTTGGTCGAGGCGTAGTTGGTCTGGCCGGCGTTGCCGCCGATGCCGCCGATCGACGAGATGCAGACGATGCGACCGTCCTGCTGAAGACCCTTCTTCAACAGACCTTCGTTGATCCGCAGAATTGCCCCCAGATTGATGTTCAATACCATGTCCCAGAACTGCGGCGACATATTGCGCAGCATCTTGTCGCGAGTGACGCCAGCGTTGTGGACGACAACATCGAGACCGCCAAAGCGCGTGCCGACTTCAGCTGCAATCCGCTCAGCCGCATCGGCTGCGGTGACATCCAGCGCCAGGCCAACACCATTCAGGCTCGCCATGGTCTCGCCCAGCGCGCCTTCCTGCGACGGGTGATCCATGCCGATGATCTGCGCCCCCTCGCGCGCCAGCACCCCAGCAATCGAGGCGCCGATGCCGCGAGCGGCGCCGGTCACCAATGCCACCTTGCCGTTCAGACTGCCCGGCAGGGCGATCCTGGCCGAACCCGCCGCGGGACCCACGCTCAACGTCTGCCCCGACACATAGGCGGAGTGCTCGCTGAGGAAGAAGCGCAGCGGCGCGTCGAGTCCGCTTTCACCGCCGATTTCGACTTCCAGCAGATTCGCGGTGCTGCCGTTCTTGCCGATTTCTTTGGCCAGCGAGCGGACAAAGCCCCGCATGGCCGAGGACATTGTCGTTGCCAGCACGCTGCCCGCCGCCGCCGGTGCGCGCGAAACAATCAGCACGCGCCCGTTCGAGGGCAGCCCGCGCACCAGCGGCTGCATGAAATCGTACAACTCACGAATCGATTCGATGCTGTTCAGGCCGCTGGCGTCGAATACCAGCGCGTGACTGCGCGGCTCACCGCTCTCGGCGGACGGATTGCCGGCGAGCGCCAGTTTCAATTTGGCGGCGACAGCCTTCAGCGGCGCAAGGCCGACATGCTCAGGCACGATGCGCAGCCCCGCACCCATACCGTTGATCGCAGCCAGCAACGGTTCGGACAGCACTGCGGCGTGATCCCCACCGAGCAGAACGAACTTGCCCTCCAGCGGCTGGACGGCCCAGGGGGCGTCCGCACGGCGCAAGCGCGGCGGCGTCGGAAGACCCAGCATGCTGGCAAAGGTCTTGCCGAACGAGGAATGTGCGAAATCAAGATAGCGATCGGACATCGCTGCTCCGGGTTGAGTGAATGGGTTCAAGGACGAAAAAATGACTTGCGGCAGACGCTGAGCCTGCTGATCGAGACATTATCGCAGGCTGTCACGCGCTTCGACAGCGCAGGTGTGGCACCCCTGCCCGCCGCTGCTGCCATTGACGCACAGGGGCGTCTGCCCGATAGTCTGCGGGTCCGCGCTCCCGATTCGGGGCGCCGGGGGGAAGCAGTTTCTGAAGGTTTTCAATTCAAGCGCACGCCAAATGACGTCCTGAGCTATTCGAGACGAACGGTCGTGTGCGCCACAGAGACGGCGTGAGAAAAAACCAATCTGGAGGTTGGCATTTCCGATGAGCGCAAAAGCCTTGACCATGAGCGCCGTGGCCGTGGCCGTCGCTGCCGGCACGTATTTCGGGCTTGAAGCCCTGTACCCGCAGCAGCACGAGAAAGCCGTTGTTGCCGAAACAGTGTCGCCTGAAGACATCTTTGGTAAATCGCTGGCGCCACCATCGCCTGATTTTGCAACGGACGACGCGGTGAGTTCGGCTGAAACGATTCCCGCTGAAGCGGGCATGGATGCACCAACGGACGAAATCGCAGCCAGCGAAGCGGAGCCGTTCGAACAGCCGTCTGATCAGCTGGCGGCGGCTGACGAGATGGCAGATTTCGTCGCCGAAAGCGAACCGGCTCCCGAACCCACTTCAGAGCCGGCGCCGGAACCGACTCCGG
>JBFFJL010000279.1:0-5448 GCA_041555955.1 Nevskiaceae bacterium | reverse complement strand
CGCCGCGGTCCGGCGTTAAACCGACAGCGCCCGAACGAATCGGGCGCTGCGGTGATCCGATGATCGCCTCAGGCGGCCTGCGGGGTCGGCGCGCCGTCCATGCCGCGGGCGTGATAGATGCCTTCGACCGGCTTCAGGATTTCCTCGCGCTGTGAGCGCGGGTTGTAGAACTGCTTGTACCACGCGCGCTGCTTGAGGAAAGGGCCGTCGCCCTGCACATACAGGCCGCGAATATTCGGGCGCTTGTACTTCCACACCTCAAAGTCCTGCGCGAACGCCGCCAGCGCCATCGTCTGATACTGGCGAGCGATCTCGATGTCCTGCTCGGTGTAAGCAGCTTGTCCACTCGGCGATTTCACCATCAGCCCATGCCAGACGTAGGCGGTGCCGTCGTCGACCGGCGTGTGCGCAATGTAGATGTATGAGTCGTGCGTGCCGGTCATCTTGGTGATCAGCAGGCTCGGGCCGGTGTAGGTCGCTGTGGTTTCCAGCAGCGGGCCGCCTTCGGTGGTCAGGGTGCGATGGCCGCCACCCATGCGCTGCACCGCAACCTGGCCGCGGAATTCGTTTTCAAAATACTTCGTCGTCGAGCCGTGGATCGGACCAAAGTGTGCGACGTCGGTGATGTTGTCGAGAATCTCCTGCGTGTGGCAGTTGACCACGCCCAGATCGTCGAACGCGATCGGCACCCACGCGGGATCACTGCATTCCGGAATCACCGGGAGGTCGTAGTCCGGCTCGCCACCTTCGGGGTCATGCCAGACGAACACCGCACCCATGTGTTCCTGCACCTGCCAGGCACGGACTTTCGCCGCCGGCGGAATCGGCCCAGTGCTGTACGGAATCTGGTTGCACTTGCCGTCCGGGCCGAAGCGCCAGGCATGATACGGACAGCGGATCGAATCGCCTTCGACTGCGCCATCCATCGACACGTAGGAGGTGGAATTGCGTCCGAGGTGCGTGCCCATGTGCGGGCAGTAGGCGTCGAGCAGGATCACCTTGCCGCTCTGCTTGCCGCGATACAGTGCGAACTCCTGGCCGAAGAACTTCACGCCTTGCGGCGTGTCGGTCACCTTGGACGATTCGGCGATCATGAACCATCCACGTGGAAACGTGAATTCGCCCAGCTCGTATTCCGCAGTAGTTGCCATCGTGTTGCTCCGCGCGCCGCGGTGGTAACCCGGCGGCTGCCTGTGATCTGTTGAGTCGCGGGCCGACCTGCCCACAAGTACGGCGCCAGTTTGGGAACTCGATCGCAGCGCGACATCACCCGTTTGAATGAACTGCCGGCATCGCCGCCGGGTGGGCTTGTGCAGTGAAAATCTGACAGTGGGTGCCTGCGCGTTCGCATCCGTCGATGAAGCGCGGACGTATCGACGTCGGGTGCCTGCGCGAAGCGGCTGCGGGCCTGGACGTGGCCGCTGAGTAGTCACTTCGGACGATCCTGAATCGGGCCGTTGTATGAAAAAGTGCAGGCTTGACGAGGCATGCGTGCGACAGCGCGACACGCCGTACATGACAGAGGCAAGGAGAACGCAGTGTCGACGCAAACCCAATCCAAGACGGCCCCGATCAGTCCTGATGTACTGGTCCAGCGCGCGCGCGACATGATTCCACGGCTCAAGGAACGCGCGGCGCAGTGCGAAGCCGAGCGCAAGGTGCCGGACGCCACCGTCGCTGAAATGCAGGAAGCCGGATTCTTCCGCGTGCTGCAGCCGAAGAAGTACGGCGGCTACGAGATGGACCCTCAGGTGTTCTACGACGTGCAGATGGCGCTCGCCGAAGGCTGCATGTCGACGGCGTGGATCTACGGCGTCATCGGCGTGCACAACTGGCAGATCGCGTTGTTCGATCCGCGCGCGTCCGAGGATGTCTGGGGCGCCGGCGATACCGATGTGCGGATTGCCTCGACCTACATGCCGAAGGGACAGGTCACGCCGGTGGAAGGCGGTTTCAAATTCAGCGGGCGCTGGGGTTTTTCCAGCGGCATCGACCATTGCGACTGGGTGTTCCTCGGCGGCCTGATTTTCAGCGAAGGCCAGCCGCCGGAGTACCGCACCTTCCTGCTGCCGCGTTCGGACTTTGAGGTCATCGATACCTGGCATGTGATGGGTCTGAAGGGCACCGGCTCCAAGGACATCGTGGTCAAGGATGTGTTCGTGCCGGAGCATCGCACGCACAAGGCGTCGGACGGCTTCATGGGCACCAACCCCGGGCGCGAAACCTTCACTGCGGATCTGTACAAGCTGCCGTTCGGCCAGATCTTCGTGCGTGCGGTGTCGACCGCTGCGATCGGGGGGCTGCAGGGCGCGCTGGATACGTTCCTGGATTTCGCCCAGGTCCGCGTCGGCGACATGGGCAACAAGACCTCGGAGCAGGCCCCGGCGCAGCTGGCCGCGTCCGATGCGGCGCTGGCCGTCGACGAGATGAAGCTGGTGCTGCAGCGCAATTTCGATGTGTTGATGGGCAAGATCCGCGCGCATCAGCCGCTGGATGACATCCGCCAGCGCAGCCACTTCCGCTACCAGGCGGCGCAGGTGGTGGAGCGATGTGCGCGCCACACCTCTCAGCTGTTCTCGGCCTGCGGTGGTCGCGGCATCTTTATCGACTTCCCGCTGCACCGTTACCTGTGCGACATGATGGCCGCGCGTGGGCACTACGCAAACAATCCGGAACAGTTCGGTCGCAACTACGGCAGCGTGCTGCTGGGCAAGGAAAACACGGACTACTTCCTGTAAGTGCAGGCAGATCCAGATCCGGAACGTGCAGGGGAGACAGCAGTGAGCAATCAGGCAGGTCAGGCTTTCGATCAGGAATTCGATGTCATCGTCGTGGGTTCCGGCGGTGGCGGCATGACGGCGGCGCTGTGCGCCAGGAGCCATGGCCTGTCTGCGGTGGTGATCGAGAAGGATCAGTACTACGGCGGCACCAGCGCGGTGTCCGGCGGCGGCATCTGGATTCCCTGCAACGATGACATCGCCCGCACCGGCGGTTCGGATTCCTTCGATGAGGCGATGGCCTATCTGAAGGGACTGATCGGTGACGAGGTGCCGGAGTCGCGCATCGCGGCGTATCTGAAAACGGCGCCGGAAATGGTGCGCTACATGGCGCGCACCTTCGGCATCCGCTTCCGCAACGTGCCGAAATACCCCGATTACTATCCGAACAATCCGGGCGGCAAGGAAGGCTGGCGTTCGATGGAGCCTGCCGAGTTTGACGCGCGCCTGCTGGGGGATGAATTCGATCATCAGCGCGAGGCGTTCAAGGGCACCCTGCTGATGGGCCGGATCGCGATGGATCAGATTGAGGCGCATACCCTGTTCTCGCGCGGACCGGGCTGGATATGGCTGACGATCAAGATGCTGCTGAAGTACTGGCTCGACTTCGGCTGGCGCCGACGTACGCACCGTGACCGCCGGCAGGTGCTGGGACAGGGCATGGTTGCGGCGATGCGCTACGCGATGATGCAGAACGATATCCCGCTGCAGCTGAAGACCGGGATGGAGTCTTTGATCGAAGACCAGGGGCGTGTGGTTGGCCTCGTGGTGTCACGAGACGGACGCCGGCTGCGGTACCGCGCGCGTCGCGGGGTGGTGCTGGCCTGCGGTGGCTTCGAGTCCAACCCGCAGATGCGCGAACAGTATCTGGCCCAGCCGACCAAGGTTGAATGGACTGCGGCACCGCCAATCAACCACGGTGATGGCATTCGCGCAGGCCAGGCTGTGGGCGCTGCGTTGAAGCACATGGATCTGGTCTGGGGCTCGCCGACCGTGCGCAAGCCGGGTGCTTCGCAGCAGATCACGCTGTTCGTCGAGCGCGGCATGCCGGGGTGCGTGGCCGTCAACAGCAAAGGCCAGCGCTTCGTCAACGAAGCCGCAGCCTATCCGGACTTTCGCAACGCGATGTACGCCGACGACGCCAAGGGCAATGGCACCGTGCCGTGCTGGCTCGTGTTCGATGCGACCTTCCGCTACAAGTACCCGATGGGCATCTTCCTGCCGGGGCAGATCGAGCCGGATTCGAAGCTGCCCAAGGATTGGCTGGACAACGTCTACTACAGGGCAGATACCCTGGATGCGTTGGCCGGCAAGATCGGTGTCGATGCGCAGGGGCTGAAGGCCAGCGTCACCAAGATGAATGAGTTTGCAAAGACCGGCATCGACCTCGACTTCCACAAGGGCGAGACCGCGATCGACCGCTACTACAGCGATCCCAGCGTCAAGCCGAACACCTGCCTGGGGCCGATCATCAAACCGCCGTTCTACGCGGTTCGCATGGACGCGGGCGAAATAGGCACCAAGGGCGGACTGGTCACGGACGAGCACGCGCGCGTCCTGCGCGAAGATGGCAGCGTGATTCCGGGGCTCTACGCCACCGGAAACACCTCGGCGCCGGTGATGGGTCCGACCTATGCCGGTGCGGGATCAACTCTGGGGCCGGCCATGGCCTTCGGTTACGCCGCCGCGCAGCACATCGCAAAAGACACGAACGCCAACGTAGCGTCGAGTCAGGTCGCCGCCGCGGCCTGAGCGGGACACGGCTCGCCGGGTGCGGGCAGCAGGGGGAGAGGGTGATGAAGTTTCAGCGTGCCGCACGGGGGTGGCTGGCTGCTGCAGGTGTGGCAACGATGCTGCTTGCCGCCTGTGGCGGCGAGGAAGCGTCCACGAGTCGGAGCGTCATGACCGACGACGCGAAGCTGACGCAGTCGGGACGCTGGCTGACGGACGCCGCAGGCCGGGTCGTCGTGCTTCATGGTTTCAACATGGTGGCCAAGCGCCCACCGTATCGGCCGTCGGCGCTCGGCTTTGGCGTCGACGATGCCGACTTCATCGCCAGCCAGGGATTCAATACGGTGCGGCTCGGGCTCATCCATAAGGGCTTCGTGCCCGAGCCCGGGCGCTATGACCAGGGCTATCTGGACGACATAGCCGCGACGACAGCGCTGTTGACCGCACGCGGCATCTACGTGCTGCTGGATTTTCATCAGGACCTCTACAACGAGCGCTATCAGGGAGAAGGCTTCGCCGACTGGGCGACGCAGGACAGCGTTGCCGGAGACCCGGCTGATTCGCCGCGCTGCGCGCAGGGGTTTCCGATCAACATCTTCACCTGCGATGCCTTGTGGGAAGCCTTCGATCGGTTTCTCGGGATCAACGGCGAGACGCCTGCGCAGAGCGCGCGTGGGATGAGCTTGCAGGACGAGTTTGCCGAGGCCTGGCAGCAGGTGGCGCAACGCTTCCGTGCGGTGCCCGGTGTCTTCGGCTACGACCTGCTGAACGAGCCCTATCCAGGCAGCGCAACCTTGGCCTGCCTGAATCCGCTCGGGTGCCTGGGGGATCAGGATGCGGCGCTGACGGTCTTTCACCAGCGCGTGGTGGACGTGATCACGGCAGTGGATACACGGACCCTGCTGTTCTACGAACCCTACGCCACCAACTTCAATGCCGG
>JBFFJL010000278.1:0-5450 GCA_041555955.1 Nevskiaceae bacterium | reverse complement strand
ACTGCCCGGGGGGCATGCGTGGACGGTCTGGACCGCAGGTGTGCGAACTGTTTTCTCACAATCGGCCAGAACGCGGAATGGGGAGTAGCGTTTTCTTTTCAGCGTAAGCGTGGACAATAGGCGCTCCGAATCCGTCATCAAGCGAGTCGATCCGTCGTGAACCCATTTCAAGCCTGTCATCAACTCGGTCAGTCCATCTGGCTGGATTTCATCCGACGCGATCTGCTGGTTTCCGGCGGCTTGCAGGCCTTGATTGACGAAGGCATCCGGGGTCTGACGTCGAATCCGGCGATCTTTGAAAAGGCGATCGGCGGCAGCACCGAATATGACGCTGCGCTGGCGACGCAGGTCGCCGCGGGTGAACTCGATGCGGCGCGCCTGTTCGAACATCTGGCGATCGAGGATATCCGCAAGGCTGCTGACATTTTCATGCCGCTGTACCGCAACAGCGCGGGTCAGGATGGTTATGTCAGCCTTGAGGTGTCCCCGCACATCGCGATGGACACCGCGGCGACGGTTGCCGACGCTCATCGTCTGTGGAAGGCGGTCGATCGCCCCAATCTGATGATCAAGGTGCCTGGCACGGCGCCCGGTGCTGCCGCGGTGCGGCAGCTGATCGGAGCGGGCATCAACGTCAATGTGACCTTGCTGTTTTCGCGTGCGGCCTACCTGGCGGTGGCTGAGGCCTATCTGGATGGTTTGGAGACGTACGCTGCCGCAGGGGGCAATCCTGCGACTGTCGCCAGTGTTGCCAGTTTTTTCATCAGCCGCATCGACAGCGCGATGGATGCCGACATTGATGCGCGCCTGTCTGCCACGGCCGATGCGGAAGTGCGTGAGCAGCTTGCAGCGCTCAAGGGCGGTATTGCGATCGCCAACGCCAAGCTGGCTTATCGCGACTACCAGCAGCTGAGTCAGACGCCGCGCTGGCAGGCGCTGGTGCAGCGCGGTGCGCGACCGCAACGCTTGCTGTGGGCCAGCACCGGCACCAAGAACGCGGCGTACCGCGACGTTTTGTATGTGGAGCAGCTGATCGGTGCGGACACGGTCAACACGATTCCACCGGCGACCATGGACGCGTTCCGTGATCATGGAAAGGTCGCTGCAAGCTTGGCCGAATCCGTTGACGCGGCTGAGGCCCTGATCAAGCAGGCTGAGGCCTTGGGGCTGCCGCTGGATGCCGTCACCGAGCAGCTGGTCACCGATGGGGTGAAGCTGTTTGTCGATGCGCACGATCAGTTGCTTGCAGCAGTTGCTCGCAAGCGTGATGCACTGAATGCGGCTGCCTCGCCGTGACGCTGTCGCAGTCGACTGCCTTGAAGGCCGAAATCATTCCGGTTACGCCGTTTCAGCAGAACTGCACGCTGATCTGGGATCCTCAGACGATGCGAGGCGCGCTGGTCGACGCCGGCGGTGAAGTGCCGCGGCTGCTGGACGCGGTGCAGCGTCGCGGCGTGAAGCTGGAGAAGTTGCTGGTCACGCACGGGCACCTGGATCACGTCGGAGTCGTTGCCGACATCGCCGAGCAATTGCAGTTGCCGATCGAAGGGCCGCATGAGGACGACCGATTCTGGATCGAGCTGTTGCCGGACGCCGCGCGTCAATACGGTTTTCCGCCGTCGCGCAGTTTTGAACCGACGCGCTGGCTGCGACACGGCGATCAGGTCACGGTCGGTAATCTGAGTCTGGATGTGATTCATTGCCCAGGCCATACGCCGGGGCACATCGTGTTCTATCACGCGCCATCGCAGCTGGCGCTGGTCGGTGATGTGTTGTTCCAGGGCTCGATTGGGCGTACCGATTTTCCGCGCGGCAATCATGCGGACTTGGTCCGCTCCATCCGCGAGCGCCTATTCCCCCTCGGCGACTCAATCAGTTTCGTTCCCGGGCACGGCCCAGTCTCGACCTTTGGCGCTGAGCGCCAGTCCAACCCCTATGTGTCGGATCGCGCGGTCAGCGTCTGAAACGATGTATTCGGACTAAAAAAACGCCCTGGCTGCGCGGCCAGGGCGGAAGATCGCGACAGCAAAGTAACGATGAGTTACTGGTGTAGCCCGCATTCGGTCTTGGGCTTGCCCAGCCAGCGACCGCTGCGGCCGTCACCTGCCACGGTGCAATGGGTGCAGCCGATCGATGAATAGCCCTTGGCCACCAGTGGGTGAAACGGCAGCGCATGTTCGCTGATGTAGGCGTCGCGCTGTTCGCGGCTGACGTCGATCATCGGATTGAACTTCAGGATGCCGCGGCGCAGTTCGAAGATATCCAGGCCGGCACGATGCTCGGTCTGCCAGCGCATCAGGCTGGAGACCCAGACCTGGTAGTTCGGCTTGATCGCTTCCAGCGGCTCGACCTTGTTGATCGAGCAGCAGAAATCCGGATCTTTCTCCCAGGTCTTCTCCTCGGTGGTGAACTGGTGCTTCCAGTCTTCCGCACGCAGTGCGGCAACCTTGAGGCCGAACAGGTCGATCAGGTACTGCTTGTAGGCTTCGGTCTCGGCGAAGTGGTAGCCGGTGTCGATGAAGTGAATCACCTGTTCTGCACGGATCCGCGAGATGATGTGCAGGAAGTACGCCGAGGTTGCCGCGAAGGACGAGGTCACCAGCACTCCGGTCGGGTCGAAATCGCTGTACAGCTGGCGAATCCGTTCCTCGAAATGCAGTGGTGCATAGCGCGCGTTCAGCGCCCGGATCTGCGCCTCGTCGAGGACGCGAATCGGACGGCGGTCTTCAGCGGTAGCGGGCACGTCAAACATTCCTGGCTTCCTGGCCGGCTATTCCGGCGTTCGGCGAGCGAGTCTAGGAGCCGTATCCATCAGACACAATGCGTGGCGCTGGATTCCGCACAAATGGAATAAGGATATAGCGCGGCTTGTGCTCGAAACGGCCGTAGATATCTGCGCTATCTAATTAATTTAATGAATTATTCGAACATGCTGCGCTTCATGCGCTGGAGCAGCCGGCGCTGCTGCTTGGTGGGGCGATCAGGCCCGGCTGCCTGCTGTGCGGCTTGACGTTCGAGTCGCTGGCTTTCACGGCGTTGCACACTGTCGTCCGTTTCGAGATAGAGCAGCTGCGCTTCCGGAGCTCCGCGGCGTACGTCCGACAACGCCTGCACTTGCACCTCCTGATCGTCCCAGCCCCGACGCACAGCGATGCGGGCCCCGACGGCAACGTCCTTGCTGACTTTGCAGCGTTCACCGTCGTAACGGACGTGGCCGCTTTCGATGGCCTGCTTGGCCAGGCTGCGGGTCTTGAAGAAGCGGGCGGCCCATAGCCATTTGTCGAGACGCACCCGAGGCGTTTCGCCGACGTCGGACTTTGCTGTCGAGCTCATGCCGTTACGATATCGTGCCGAGCCAACAAGTTGAAATCAGAAGCCATGAGTGAGTCCTCTGCCGCGAGTTCCGCATTTCAGTCGCTGGGTGGCGAAGCCGGAGTGCGCCGGCTGGTCGATGGCTTCTACGATCTGATGGCTGTCGACCCGGCGTATGCCGCGCTGCGTGCATTGCACCCTGCGGACCTGAGTGGTTCGCGCGACAAGCTGTACTGGTTCCTGTGTGGCTGGCTGGGCGGGCCGCAGCTCTATGTCGAGCGTTTTGGTCATCCACGCCTGCGCGCGCGGCACCTGCCGTTTTCGATCGGCATCGCCGAACGCGATCAATGGATGGACTGCATGCTGCGAACCCTGAGCCGGAATCAGGTTCCCGATGATCTGGCACGGCAGCTGGCAGGCAGCCTGTTTACGACCGCAGACTGGATGCGCAATCGGCCCGAAGAGCGCGCCGGCGGCGAGGACTGAGCAACTTCAGTCGTGCGGCAGCTGCGGGCGTGATGCCTCGCGGTATTCGCCTTGAATGACGACGCCTTCGCGCAGATCAGGGTAGCGCCGGCGCAAGGTTTGTTCGGCGTAATGGGCCAGGATGTGCCGCAGGGGTGGCAGCAGCAGCGGGACGGCCAGGCAATCGGACACCAAGCCTGGAAACACCAGCAGCATGCCTGCCAGAACGCCCAGGGTGCCATCGATCAATTCGAGGCTCGGGCGCTCGCCGCGGGTGACCGCTTCCTGCGCGCGCAGCATTGTTCGCAGTCCCTGCAAACGGATCACCGCGCTGCCGATTCCAACTGCGACCAGCAGCCACAGCGCGGTGGCCACCACGCCGACGCGATCAGCGGCGGCCTGGAGCAGCCAGACTTCCGCAACCAACCACAGAATCAGAACAACGGCACGCATGCGCAGTACTTTTGGAATCCGGAACGAGACAACACCATAACCCGCATCCCGTGGCCTTGCCGGTTTCGGCTGTGTGTGGACGCGTCCGGGGTGATGGCGCCGTGCTGTGATGCCTGCGTCAGGACCACCAATGGGCGGTGGTGGGTCAGGCTCCGCCTGACCTCCAAGGACGACCGGGCAGGCATCATGGATCGAGCCGGGAAACAGACTTAATGCCTTGAATCGTTTTGATTAAGTTGCGCGATCAGCGCAGCGCAGGCTGGTCTTGCCTTGATTTGCCCGGCGCAGCCCGCATTGAGCTGAACAAGCATCCGGCATAATGCCGTCATCTCGAATTGGAGCCCAAGCGTGAGCACTTCATCAGACCGTACCGCACCCGTATTGCCGCTGCGCGACGTCGTCGTGTTCCCGCACATGGCGATTCCGCTGTTTGTGGGGCGCGAAAAATCGATCAAGGCGCTGACCGCGGCGATGCAGGACGACAAGCGCATCCTGTTGCTGGCACAGCGCACGGCGGATACCGACGACCCGCGTGAGAAGGACATGTACACCGTGGGCACTTTGGCAAGCATTCTGCAGATGCTCAAGCTGCCGGATGGTACGGTCAAAGTGCTGGTCGAGGGGCAGAGCCGCGCCAGCGTGTCCAGCTTCAACATGGACGGCGAGTTCGTGACCGCTGAATGCCAGGCGCTGCCGGAGGACAAGGAAGCATTGACTGACAGCAAGGAACTCGACGCGCTGTCGCGCTCGATCCTGGCGCAGTTCGAGTCCTACGCCAAACTGAACAAGAAGGTCCCGGCCGAGTTGCTGCCGTCGTTGGCGAGCATGGATTCGCCGGGGCGTCTGGCCGATACCATCGCCGCGCATCTGAGCCTGAAACTCGAAGACAAGCAGGATGTGCTGGAAATCGCTGATCCCAAGGTCCGTCTCGAGCATGTGATGGCGCAGCTGGAAGGCGAGATTGACGTGTTGCAGATCGAGAAAAAGATCCGCTCGCGGGTGAAATCGCAGATGGAGAAGAACCAGCGCGAGTACTACCTCAACGAGCAGATGAAGGCGATCCAGAAAGAGCTCGGCGAAGGTGAGGATGGGCCGAGCGAGCAGGAAGAGCTGGCGACCAAGATCGAGAAGGCCGGCATGCACAAGGATGCCAAGGCCAAGGCGGTTGCCGAGTTCAACAAGCTCAAGATGATGCCGCCGATGTCGGCCGAAGCCACGGT
>JBFFJL010000277.1:0-5451 GCA_041555955.1 Nevskiaceae bacterium | reverse complement strand
GACTCCACTGTCTCTGGAGCTGAGCCTGACCGAGGGCGGCTTCCGCAAACCACCGCAGATCAGCGTGCGCGAGTTCCAGGATCGCGGTCCGCTGCAGCAGCGTGCAGCGCAGCTGCTGCAATCGGTCGGTCGCACGCTGATGGCCCGCGTCGAACTCGGCGGCCTGCCACCGATCGAGGTTGTTGCCGCAGCGGCGCTCCCGACGGAATCCGTCGCCCCATCGCTGATCAGTCGCTTCAATCAGGCCATGGAACAGATGCGCAATGGCGACGCCGAGCAAAGCCTCGCCGCACTCGACGCCATCGGCCAGAGTACGCAAAGCGATTCGACGTCGCTGCGTTTGCGCGACCTGGCCAATCTGACGCTGGGTTACGAGCTGCTGCGCCAGCGCCGCGGCAAGGCCGCGATCCCAGTACTGTCGCGGGTGCGCAGTCCCGGTCCCTATGGCAATCAGGCGTTGCTCGGCCTGGGCTGGGCTTACATCGCACCAACCGCCAAGAATGATGCCGGCACAGTTTCCCAGCCGCTGGCTCAGTCCGAGGACCGCCTGTGGCCATCACTGATTGACGACACTCCGGAGGCACGACGCACCACACCGTTCCGGAATGCCTGGGCCGTCGCCATGGGCAGCCGTGGCGACGATCTGCAGGACGCGCTGGCCACCTGGACCGAACTGATCGGTCGTGACCCGATCGATCCTGCGGTACAGGAAGGACTGCTGGTCGTGCCCTACGCCCTGGGCCACCTCGGAGCACACGAGCAATCCGAGCGTTACCTGCAGCGCGCGATTCAGCAGCTCGATGCCGCGCGTGCTGAACTGGATGCTGCGATCGAGCACGTACGCAGCGGCGCACTGGCACGCGCGATCGACGCCGGCGTCGCCGACGCCGGCAATGGCTGGCGCTGGGCCCTCGCGGACTTGTCCTATGCTGACAACAGCGCGTACGTCCGCCACCTGATCTCGCAGCGCTCCTTCATCGACGCCTTCGAGCGCTATCGGCACTTGCGCGAGGCCGAGGCTGTGCTGAATCTGCACACCGGTCGGCTGCAGTCGCTGGATCAATCCGACACCCGCGACGTTCCGGACCTTGCTGCGCTGCGCACGCGCATCGCAGCGCTGCTCGCGACCCTCGATCAGGACCGCAGCACGCAACGCAAGCAACTGGAGAGCGTCGCAATCGCGCAGCTCGAGCAGCTCAAACAGCACACGGGTCGATACCAGATCGAGGCTCGATTTACCGTGGCACGCATTCATGACCGGAATCTTGACGACGCAGGTCCGCTGACGATGAGGAGCGGCCAATGACACGCTTTTGTACACGAGGACGTTCAGCCGTACCGGTACTGCTCTGCGTCATGGGGCTGAGTGCCTGCCAGACGCTCTCGATCAAGGAAACGCCGCCTTCGACCGTGGGCTCGATTGCCGCCCACAAGGATCTGACATCGACTTTCGGCTTGAAATATCTGGTCGCCAAGACGCCGAGTCTGGTCAATGTCCAGAGCTCGGAACCGATCACACCGGACACCCGTATCGCGCTGGCGCAATACGACGAGCTGCTGCAGCTCGCACCTGATCCCCTAACCCTGGCCGAAGCGTTGCGGCGGTCCGCCGATCTGCGAGTCCAGATTGCCGATGCCGGAGAGGATGCCGACGGCGTCGAACTGAGCCGCGCGATCGCTGCGTATCAGCGCATCCTCAACGAAGTCCCAAGCTATCCGCATAGCGATCGCGTGATGTATCAACTCGCGCGCGCCTATCAACTGTCCGGCGACAACGATCGCGCGACAGCACAGCTACGCGAACTGGGCCAACGCTATCCGGAGTCCGAGCGCACCGCCGATGGCATGTTCCGCGCCGCCGAACTGCTCTACGCGCGCGGCAACTACGCCGAAGCGGCCACCGCCTACGCGACGGTGGTCACATTCGGCCCGGACAACCACTTTCACGATATTGCGCAGTACAAATACGGCTGGTCGCTGTTCCAGCAAAGCAAGTACATCGACGCACTGCCGGTGTTCATGGCCGTACTCGACCGCGAATTGCCCAAAGGCACGCTGGACGATGTGAGCGCAGCGCTGAGCGCAGCCAACGACGGTTTCGCCAGCGACACGCTGAGAGTCGTCAGCCTGTCGTTCGCATCGCTCGGGGGTGGCGTCGCGATCAACGATTACCTGAAACAGGCCGGCAGCGAGCCGCGCTATACCGTCCTGCTGTATGACGCGCTCGGCCGCCTGATGCTGGACAAGCAGCGCTACAGCGATGCGGCGGAAACCTTTACCGCGTTCATCGACCAGCATCCTCAGCACGCGCTGGCACCTGCATTTCAGCGTCGCGCAATCGACGCCTATGGCGATGGCCGCTTTACCGAGCGCGTGATCGCGGCAACCGAGCGCTACGTCGACGACTACGCTCCGGGTGCGGCGTACTGGAAAGAGAAAACCCCATCAGAAGAAGTGCTGACGCGCGTCCGCAGCGATCTGGAGACTCTGGGCAAACACTATCAGGCACAGGCACAGCAGCTGACGCCAACCGAAGATGCAGCACGCAAGACACAGTTTACACGTGCCGCCGAAGCCTACCGACGCCTGCTGCAGTGGTTCCCGCAGGATCCGCAGATCGCAGCGATCAGTCTGCTTTACGCCGACGCCTTGCTCGACAGCGGACAGACCCTGCAGGCGGCGCAACAGTACGCCCAGACCGCGTACACCTATCCCGACTACAGCGGTGCGGCGGACGCCGGCTACGCCTCGGTGCAGACCTATCAGCGCCTGATCGCGGAAGCTGATCCGCAGGCCGGCAGCAGCGTGCGTCAGCCTGCACTGCATCAGGCCATCGATGCCGGCCTGCGCTTTGCCGAGCGCTTCCCCGACCACGCCCAGCGTGCCGCGACTCTGGCACGCAGCGCAGAGAACCTGTTCGAACTGCAGGACTACGATCGCGCGATCGAGATCGCCGAACAGGTGTTGCAAGCCCAGCCGCCGCCTGCGGCACAGCGCAGCGCGCTCAGCGTCATTGCCGATGCGCGCTACGCTCTGCAGCAGTATCCGGACGCTGAAACCGCCTATCTGGCGCTGCTGCGGCAGGTCGATGTGGATGACCCGCTACGCCCGTCGATGTCCGAGCGATTGGCCACCTCGATCTATCGACAAGCCGAAGTGGCGCGCAGCGACGGCGACCTGCGTTCTGCCGCCGACACGTTCCTGCGCATCGGGCGTCTGCTACCCGACGCACCGATTCGCGCAACCGCCGACTATGACGCCGCCGCCGCGCTGGTCACCCTGGAAGACTGGCCCGCGGTGGAGCAGACGCTAGAAGGCTTCCGCCGGCGCAATCCGCAGCATGCGCTGATTGCAGATGTCGACAAGAAACTCGCCGTGGCCTATCAGAAGGACAACAAACCGGCACGCTCGGCCGAAGCCTTCCTGCGCATTGCCCAGCGCGCCAGCGAAACGGTGGAGACCCGCCGCAGTGCGGCGTGGCTGGCCGCTCAGCAGTTCGATGCCTCCGGCGAGGCTGCGCCAGCGATCAATGCCTTCGAGTACTACGTCATGACATTCCCGCGCCCGTTGGCGCCGACACTGGACGCACTGCAACGCCTTGCTGACATGGCGCGCGACAATCAGCACGACCGCGCACGACAGACGCGCTGGCTGCAAGCCATCGTCGATACCGACCGTGGCGCTGGTGCCGAGCGCAGCGAACATTCGCGCGAGATGGCGGCAACGTCACTGCTCACTCTTGGTCGCCTGCAGGCGAGCGACGCTCTGGCGATCCGTCTCAGTGCGCCGATCGATGCCAGTCTGCCCCGGCGCAAGGCGGCGACGGAGAGCGCGATCGCGTTGCTGGATCAGGCGGCGACCTATGGCTTCGCCGATATCACTACAGCCGCAACCTTCGAGCTCGGAACGGTGTATCGCGAGTTCGGCAAGGCACTGATGCAATCCGAGCGACCGCGCAATCTGTCTGACCTGGAGCGGGAGCAATACGACCTGCTGCTCGAAGAGCAGGCCTACCCGTTCGAGGAGAAGGCGATCGAAGCGCACGAGGCCAACCTCAAGCGCATCGGCCAAGGTTTGTGGGACCCCTGGATCCGTCGCAGCGCTTCGGCTCTGTCCGATCTGTCGCCGGCGAAGTACGGCAAGAACGAACATCGGGAGATGATCTATGAATCGCCGGCTTGAACTCATCGTCGCCATAAGCCTCGCGGCAGGGATCAACGCCTGCAGCGGGCCCGGCGTGCGCCACGGCTCGGTGCCGCGACCGCAACCGCCGCAGCAGAGTCCCACGCTTCCCGCTTCATCGGCAGACGAAGCCAATCAGCGTTTCAAGGCCGCGTTGGCCCTGATGAAGGACATGCAGCCGGATGAAGCGCGTCAGGCGTTCGAGGCACTGGCGCAGGAATATCCCTGGATGTCCGGACCCTTGACCAATCTGGGCATTCTGTTTGCCCAGGGGCATGATCGTGGACAAGCGGTCGACAACTTCTCGAAGGCTGTTGCAGCCAACCCGGGCAACGCTGTTGCACTGAACTGGCTGGGCATTCTCTATCGGGAAACCGGTGATTTCAGGCGTTCCGAACAGGCCTATCTACAAGCCCTGAAGGCGCAACCCTCTCATGCCGACGCGCATCTGAATCTTGGCATTCTGTATGAAGTCTCACTGCGAAAGCCGGCCGATGCCCTGACACACTATCGTGCCTATCTTGAACACGATCACAGCAATGACCTGATCGTCACCGCCTGGGTCAAGGAGCTGGAGATGCAGCTTGGGACGTCAGTGGCCAGCAACGCAGAGGTTGGAAAATGAGCGCCCGATATGCCTCCCTGGTCGCACTCGCTCTGATCTGTGGTCAGCAGACCGCCAATGCGCAGGACACCGTCGACACTGCGCCCGGAACCACGATCATCGGCGAACAGGACACTGCGGTCGGTCTGTACCTGACGCCATGGCAGGACGAAACCGCATCCGATGCCGATCGGCCGCCGGGTCTGTATACGCCCTCGCTGGCACAGCTGGATCCGCAGGAATTTCAGCGGCTGGTTGATTACGACGACGCACGGCTGGCATATCGCCGTGAACGTCTGCAGCGCAGTCGCTGACTCGCGCCATCGGCGAATGTCGATGCACCGGAATTGCTCAAGCCCTGCACGCTTGAACGACGGCTGCCCCAGAGCGGATCGGTTCGCACGCCTTCATCGCACCAGCGTTCGGCGATCACGCCTGGCGCCGCAGCGCGGCGGCAAACAGGTACGTGTGTACGTGCGTACGTACGCACGAGGCAACACGGAATGAATTGAAGACTTCACGAACGCCCTTGGCACGGCGTTTGCGATGATGAGGTGACGGGTTGCTCTGGTGATCCGAAACAGTTTGCGGGATTGGGCAAAGGCGCCTGATCCGCAGGATATCGACGTCCACATTGCTGGCATGGCGCCAGTGAGTGGGCGTTT
>JBFFJL010000276.1:0-5507 GCA_041555955.1 Nevskiaceae bacterium | reverse complement strand
TGCGATAGCCCTCGGTGCCGCTGGCGACCACCGGCCAGCACTGCAGTTGCTCGGCGATGCTGCGTAACGCGTGCGGCTGAATCTGCCGCATCGGCCGGTTCTCGAACCAGACCTCGCACAGCCGCTGCGCGAACCGCTTCGGCAGCAGCTCGCCCAGCACCGTCTTCAGCTCGGCATCGGGCCGCGCCTGCTGCAAGGCTTCGAGCCGCGCCAGCACGTCGTCGCCCGGCAGCAGATCCAGCGTCAGCGTCGCGCCGGGCTGCCAGTACGAGGAAATCTGCAGGATCGCCGGCCCGCTCAGACCGCGATGCGTGATCAGCATGAAGTTGCGGAACTCGGCGTCGCCGCAGCGCGCGATCACCGGCAGCGACACGCCGGACAGATCCGCGTAATGCTGTTGGTGAATCCCGCTCAAGGTCAGCGGCACCAGCCCCGCCCGTGTGGCAACGATCTCGTGACCGAACTGCCGCGCCAGCGCATAACCAAACCCCGTTGCACCCATGCTCGGAATCGACAGCCCTCCGGTCGCAACCACCAATGCCGCCGCGCGGCACGGGCCCTGCGCCGTATCGACGACAAAGACATCGTCGCGGAATTCAACCCGATTGACGGCGCAGTTGATGTCGATGCGCACACCCACGGCCGCGCATTCGTCCTGCAGCATGCGCACGATCAGCTTGGATGACTCATTGCAGAACAGCTGGCCCAGTTCCTTCTCGTGCCAGGCAATGTGATGCCGCTCGACCATCTCCAGGAACTGCGCCGGCTGGAAGCGCGCCAGCGCCGATTTGCAGAAGTGCGGGTTCTGCGACAGGAAGTTGCCTGGCGTCGTGTAGAGGTTGGTGAAATTGCAGCGCCCGCCGCCGGACATCAGGATCTTCTTGCCGACGCGGTTCGCGTGCTCGATCACGCGCACGCTGCGCCCACGGGCACCGGCGGTCAGCGCGCACATCAGACCGGCGGCGCCGCCGCCGATAACGATGACATCGACATCGGCTTTCCGCGCCGCCGCGATGGCCCGGTCCTGCGTTGCGGCCACTTTGTCCGACTCAGACATCCTTCACGATCCCTGCTGCTATCACCTGGCCACAGCGGCCTGCTTCACAGGCTGGCGCGGCCATCCGATCGGACGGCAACGAGAAATTCATGGACGGGATTTCCTGCAACTGCGGGGCTCGGCATCAGACGCTCGAACGAACCATCGAATCATGTCGGGTCTCGCCACTTGCGCCACACCGGCTACTGAAAGAAGGTCGAGCCGATCCATCATGCCGCCTGAGGTGACGCAGTGCGCTTCGATCGCCAGACCTTGTAGCCGAGTATGACCAGAATGACTTCAAAGATTTCGACCATCGCATGCGCAACCGGAATCGGCGCCAGATAGAACATGCCCAACATCAGCGGCCACTGCGCAACAAACAGAACCGCGACAACACTGCGCATGTAGAACTTCTGCGCAGCAGCAACGATCAGCACTTCAAACACGAACAGCTTGATGCAGAAGTTAAGGCCGGCCTGGGCTTGCAGCCCGGTGAGAATGTCGTCGAGCCCGTCCTCACCCCAGTTGTAATGCGTCCAGTACGCGAGTTGCGGAAAGTAGAGCAACGCGAAGCCGACCAGCAGATAGGCGCAGCCCAGGCGCTCCGAGCGATTGCCTTGATTGAAGTAGGTCGAGGCGCGTTGCGGAAAAGCGCGCAGGGCGTCTCCCCAAGGCCCGAAACTCCTGATGCACCACACCGCGTGAACCACTCGCACAGCCGAGAGCCCGCAGCGAAGCACGGTCAGCGCCAGCACGTCGCCGTCCAGATCCTTGAACGCCAGGGCGAGCACCAGCACCAGAAACGATACGCCACTGCTGAGCCGGAACAGATTGAACCAGCGCCGCTCTGCCTTCGGCAGAAAAAGCGCGCCCAGCTCGGTGATCGCAACAAAGCTGATGTAGTGCGCCACCAGCATCTGCCCGTGGCTGTGGTAGTCACGCCAGAACAAACTCAGGTACAGCAGCGCATCCAGCAGCAGCATATGCATGAAAACACGCTGCGGCATTGGCGCAGACACACTCGCACCGCTGGCGCCGAGTGGCCTAGCCCCGCCCATGCATCTTCAGGATCGACGCGGCCATCTCGGCGCCTTTGTATTCTTCGACGAAGTGCCCGATCTGCGGAAACTTGTGCGTATTGCCCGCCATCTGCGGCAGAGCTTCATGCCATTGCGCGATCACCGAATCCTTGCCACAGGCATCCCATTGCCCGAAATAGCCGCACACTGAAATGTTCCGGCCTGAAGCCCCCCAGCACCGACTGAGGTCACCCTGAATCCTTGCGTAGAACGCGTGGTTGTCCTGAACGCCATGGCGCGCGTCCTCGTAGCGATAGCCGTATCCCCAGACAGGGGTCTGCCGCACGTTGCGCTTGGAACTCCGCGCGTTGGCCGGACTCCGCAGCATCTGCGAGAAAACGTATTCGGGGCTGTCCGGCGCGATGGAGTTGCTGGCGTGTTTGGCCAGCCACTTGGTGATGGATGCCAGAAACGGCGCCGTGCCTTGCGGATGTGCATGGCAGACCACCGCCGCCGCCACGCCGCCCCAGACCGCATCCGGAATCAGGCTTGCCGTCAGATGCCACGGCAACCAGGGAAACGGGTAGTTGGTGTAGGTGTACCCGTCCGACGGCATCGGAAACACCGTCGTGTTCATCACCAGCATCGCGCTCACGCGCTCCGGCTCCTGAATCAGCGCGCCGATGCCGATTGGCCCGCCCCAGTCATGCGTTACCAGCGTGACATTCTGCAAGTCCAGATGGCGCACCAGCTGTAACACGTTCGCGGCATGGTGGAAGTCCACCATTTCAAAATCCGCCTGATCAGACAGCCCCAGGCCGATGTGATCCATCGCCACGATGCGCAGCGGCTCGCCGGAAGAGATCAAGGCATCACGAATCTTGCGATAGGTATACGAGCATTCCGGATTGCCGTGAACGAACAGCACGGTCCGCTGCGGCGTACTCGCGGACGACGTCGGGTAGTCGTAATAGAACAGCGTCTTGCCGGCATCAAGCCCTTCTGGAATCGTGAACCAGCGCTCGCTGCCCGGCGGGCAGTAGTCGGCGGGAGGATTCTTTAGCGGCGAATTGCTGATGACGTGCATGACTTGGGGATATCCGTTGAACCCGCCATACGCGGGTGTAGCGATAGGTGAAGCCTGTGCCGAACAGTGCGCACAATCCAATCCCGCGCACGCGACATTCAGCCTCTGCGCGGCCGCATAGAGTGCACTAATGATCCGGAGCCGGCTTGCAGGCCGAGTTATACAGAGGTGCTGGGTCATGCGCGTCCCATAGAGGATCGCGCTGCGTTACAGTCCAGTGCCTCCCCCGAGAACCCCGCATGCAAGACTCAACACGCTCGCACGCAGCTGTCGTCACCGGCGGCATCGGCGCCATCGGCACTGCCATCTGCCAGGCGCTCGCCCGCGCCGGCATGTCCGTCATCGCGCTGGGGCATCCATCCGAAACCGAGCGCGTCGCCGGCTGGCAACAACAGCGACGCGACGAAGGTTTCGACATTGGCGTCGAGCTCGCCGACCTCGCCGAGGCTCAAGCCGCGACCGGCGCGATGCTCCGCGCCCAGCAGCAGTTTGGAAAGGTGGACGTCCTCGTCAATGCTGCCGGCATCACCCGCGACGCCCGCTTCGCCAAGATGACCCATGCGCAGTGGCAGGCCGTGATGGCCAGCAATCTCGACAGCGTGTTCCACTGCACCCACGCCGTATTCGCCGGCATGTGTGAACGCGGCTATGGCCGCATCGTCAACATCGCTTCAGTCAACGGCCAGAAAGGCCAGTTCGGCCAGACCAACTACTCCGCCGCCAAGGCCGGCATGATCGGCTTCGGCATGGCCCTGGCACAGGAAGGCGCGCGCCATGGCGTCACCGTCAACACCGTATCGCCAGGCTACGTGCACACCCCGATGACCGCCGCGATCAAACCCGAAGTGCTGCAAGGCATCGTCGCGCAGGTGCCGATGGGCCGCATGGCGGAACCCGAGGAAATCGCCCACGCCGTGGCGTTCCTGTGCACGCCGCAAGCCGCGTACATCACCGGGGCCAATCTTCCGGTCAACGGTGGCCTGTATATGTCGGCCTAGAACAACAACTTTGGACTTCCCCTACGACAGTAGGCGTTGCCGGCCTATGACGGGACTTTCCCGTCAGGGAGACCGTTCAATAGACGAGCTGCTTGAGCCTCTGCGTTGCCTACTCTACCGGCAAGCAGTCGCACCCAAAACTGGGCCAACACATTGCTTCTGCATGGCCGAGCTCATTCGTCTGACCACGTCTGCCGCAGCATGAAGTTTTTCATGTCAGCCATCGGCGAACTCGATTTTTTTGCGCGCGACAGAATTAATGCCCCCTCTATTGAACTCAACAGCTGGTTGGAAACGCGCGCCGGATCGGCAATTCCCAGAGCACCGAGCACTTGCGTCAGCATGAACAACCACGATTCATAAGCATTGGCGCAGGCTGACCGAATCCGCTCATTTTCAGCTGCCTCTTCGAGCGTAATCGTCGCAATCGGGCATCCCTTTCTGAAGTTCGACGACTCCATTGAGTCGATGAAGTAGTCGAACATTCGCGTCACCAGTTCGTCGACGTGGGTGACACCGATCACGCGCTTCGACAATTCAACGATGACGATACCCGTCGCTTTTTCGATGGCGGCGCATGCCAGCTGGTCTTTACCCTCTGGGAAATAGTGGTAGAGCGAACCCTTGGGGGCACCACTCGCGGCCAGAATCTGATTGAGCCCGGTCGCGCTATATCCCTGTGTCTGGAAAAGCTCCAGTGCGGCGTCGATCACACGTTCGCGTGCGGTGACCTTTGCCTGATGTTGAGTTGCCTTGCGCATACAGCATCGAGCCACGAAGAGAGGATTGACGTCAACAGCGAGGGAGGCTTCGTCCATCCTCCCGTCATCGCAGATGATCGCTGTTGCTTTATTATATAGACTGGTCTACCGTTATCAACACTTGCCTTTTCCCGGAGCCGGACATGCTGATCCGAATGCTATTCGTTGTCTTGGGATGCTTCGCTGCGACCGCGGCGCTTGCCTCTGAAAACGCGCCGCAGCAGATAACCGTCCCCGGTGTTCAGTTTTCAATCGTCCGGACTGGGGGAACCAAGACCCTGGAGGGTTTCGTTTTTTCGGGCGGCAGCTTCACAAAAAAAGTGACGGTCAGCTATGTCGGTGTTCTCGTTCGCCATGGTGACGACGACTTTCTCTTCGACACTGGCCTTGGGTCCCAGATCAAGCAGCAGTACGACGCGGACATGCCGTGGTGGGCCAAGCCATTCTTCAAATACGATTCGCCGACTACCCCGATCAGCGCACTGCTCACCGCTGACGATCTCAAGCGTCTCCGGTTCATTGTGCTCAGCCATTCTCACTGGGATCACGCCAGCGGGCTCTCAGACTTTCCCAACCAGGACATCTGGGTGTCGAACGCAGAGC
>JBFFJL010000275.1:0-5544 GCA_041555955.1 Nevskiaceae bacterium | reverse complement strand
GGTGATCGAAGGACGAAGACAGATTCATCATCAGCCGCGGCACCAGCTGGCCGCGCAGATACATCGGGCGTTCAAGCATCTTGTTGACGCCGATGATCGCGACTTCGGGCGCATTGATGACCGGCGTCGAGACGATGCCGCCGAGCGCACCGAGGCTGGTGATGGTGATGCTCGAACCGCTCAGTTCCTCGCGTGCGGCCTTGCCGCTGCGCGCCGCCTCGGCCAGCCGGCGGATTTCCGTGGCCATCTGCCAGACATCCAGCGTCTCGGCGTGACGCAGCACCGGCACCACCAGACCGTTCGGTGTCTGCGTGGCGACGCCGCAATGCACTGCGGCGTAGCGCCTCACGACGCCGGCTTCGTCGTCGTAGGTCGCGTTGATCTGCGGATAGCGCGGCAACACCTGTACCAACGCGCGCAGCAGGAACGGCAGCAGGGTCAGCTTGGACTGATCCTCGCGCCGCGTGGCATTCAGATGCACGCGCAGTGCTTCGAGCTCGGTAACGTCGACTTCCTCGACATAGGCGAAATGCGGGATGCGCTGCTTGGCGCGCTGCATCGCCTCGGCGATCTTGCGCCGCAGGCCGATGACCTTGACCTCTTCGACTGCGGTGCGCGGCGCCAGCGGCGCGCGCCCGGCGCCCGGACGCGTGGCTTCGCGTGTTTCCAGATAGGCATCCAGATCGGCATGCGTGATGCGCCCGGCCGCGCCGCTGCCGCTGACGTAGTGCAACTCGACGCCCAGCTCACGCGCGCGCTGGCGCACTGCCGGCGAAGCCAGCGGCTTGTCGCCGGGCTTGCGCAGCGCCGGTGCTGCTGACGCGACAGAAGCGCTGGGCCTCGGCGTCGCAGCAGCCCCTTTGAGAGTCGCTGCATCTCCGGTCGCTGACACGATGGGCGACACTGATGCCGCCGATCTCGCGACTGCCGACTCCGGGGCAGCGGCCGCGCTGCGCGCGCCGGCCGTGCCGGCCGCCGCGGCGTTGCCTTGCCCCTCGACCTCCAGCGTTACCAGCGCCGAACCGACGGCGATCATGTCGCCTGCCTGTCCATGCAATTCAAGCACCGTGCCGGCGACAGGCGACGGCAGCTCGACCGCGGCCTTGTCGGTCAGCATGTCGACCAGCGGCTGATCCTCGCTGACGACGTCGCCAACGGCGACGCGCCAGGCCGCGATCTCGGACTCGGCAATGCCTTCACCGATGTCGGGCAGTTTGACGATATGACGACCCATCGATCAGCCCTCCATCACGGTATTGATCGCCCGCGTGACGCGCTGCGGCCCGGGGAAATATTCCCACTCGAATACGTGCGGATACGGCGTGTCCCAGCCGGTGACGCGCTGGATCGGTGCCTCCAGATGATAGAAGCAATGCTCCTGTACCAACGCCGACAGCTCTGCGCCGAAACCGCTGGTGCGCGTCGCCTCATGCACGATCACGCAGCGCCCGGTCTTCCTGACCGACTCGACGATGGTGTCGATGTCGATCGGCAGCAGCGAACGCAGATCAATCACTTCTCCATCAACACCCGCCTCCTCGACTGCAGCCAGACACACATGCACCATCGTGCCGTAAGCCAGCAGCGTGACCTCGTTGCCTGGCCGAGCGATCGCCGCCTTGCCCAGGTCGATGCGGTAATAACCCTCCGGCACTTCGCCCTGCGGATGCTTGGACCACGGCACCAGCGGCTTGTCGTGATGGCCGTCGAACGGACCGTTGTAGATGCGCTTGGGCTCGAAGAACATCACCGGGTCATCGTCCTCGATCGCCGCGATCAGCAGCCCCTTTGCGTCATAGGGATTCGACGGCATCACCGTCTTCAGACCGCAGACGTGCGTGAACACCCCCTCAGGTGACTGGCTATGAGTCTGGCCGCCGAAGATGCCGCCGCCACAGGGCGCACGCACGGTGATCGGCGCCCAGAACTCGCCGCCGGAGCGATAGCGCAGGCGTGCCGCTTCGGACACCAGCTGATCGAATGCCGGATAGATGTAGTCAGCGAATTGAATCTCGGCGACCGGTCGCAGGCCGTAGACGCCCATGCCGATCGCCGTACCGAGAATGCCGCCCTCGGCGATCGGCGTATCGAACACCCGGGTCTTGCCGTACTTCTTCTGCAGGCCCGCGGTGCAGCGGAACACGCCGCCGAAGTAGCCGACGTCTTCGCCGAAGATCACCACGTCATCGTCGCGACCGAGCATCACGTCGAGCGCGGAGTTGATCGCCTGAATCATGTTCATCGACGCCATGGCTCAGTACCCCATTTCCTGGCGCTGCTTGATCAGATGCGGCGGCATCTCCTTGAACACGTCGTCGAACATCGAGCGCGGACTGTCTGGCGGCGTCGACAGCGTGCCGAAGCTCTCGGCCTCCTTCAGGTCCGCCCTGACCTGCGCATCGAGTTCCGTAGCGAGCTGCTCATGCCGTTCCTCACTCCATTCGCCCAGGCCGATCAAATGCTGCTTGAGGCGCTTGATCGGATCGCCCAGCGGCCAGCGTGCGCTTTCGCTCTGCGGGCGGTAGGCGGAGGGGTCGTCGCTGGTCGAATGCGCATCGGCGCGATAGGTGAACAGCTCGATCAACGTCGGCCCGTGGTTGCTGCGCGCGCGTTCGGCCGCCCAGCGGGTGACCGCGTAGACCGCCAGGAAGTCATTGCCGTCAACGCGCAGGCCAGGAACACCATAGCCAATCGCGCGGTCCGCGAAAGTTGCGCGCTCGCCGCCGGCAATGCCCTGAAACGCGGAGATCGCGTACTGGTTGTTGACCACGTTCAGAATCACCGGCGCCTGATAGACGCTGGCGAAAGTCAGCGCGTGATGAAAGTCCGGCTCGGCCGTCGTGCCCTCGCCAACCCAGCTGGCGGCAATGCGGGTATCGCCCTTCATCGCTGAGGCCATCGCCCAGCCCACCGCCTGCGGGTACTGCGTGCCAAGGTTGCCCGAAATCGAGAAAAAACCTTTCTCGCGCACCGAATACATGATCGGCAGCTGTCGGCCTTTCAGACGATCGCGGGTGTTGTTGAAGATCTGGCACATCATGTCGACCAGCGAATGCCCGCGCGCCACCAGCAGACCCTGCTGGCGGTAGCTGGGGAACAGCATGTCGTTGTCATCCAGCGCGTAGGCCTGCGCCACCGCCACCGCCTCTTCGCCGGTGGACTTCATGTAGAACGAGGTCTTGCCCTGGCGCTGCACGCGCAGCATGCGATCGTCGAACACCCGTGTCAGCAGCATCGCGCGCAGACCGCTGCGCAGCGCCTCGGCATCCAGTTCCGGCGCCCAGTCGCCGACAGCATGCCCGTCGTCGTCGAGCACGCGGATCAGGCCGTCCGCGTAGTCGCGCAGATCATGCGCCAGCGCATCGACTGCGGGCCGCGCCACCGCGCCCGCCGGCGGAATCTTCAGGCTGGAGAAATCCGGCTCCTCACCCGGCCGCGCGGGCGGCTCGGGAATGTGTAGCGACAAACGACGACCGATACTCATTGCCCTGCTCTCCTCTGAAAGGCACCGCAGACTTTTTGTATTAAACACCCGCAGGCGGAACTGCAGTAGTGCCGCGGATGGGTGCTGCTTGTCGTCAGGCAGCTGCGCGCATCGCACTGCTCCGAGTCCGCGCGCCTTCGATACGGCGACGCGCCAGCTCGTCGGCGACGCGATGCGTCGGCACCCCGAGCTCGCAGGTGCGATCGAAGATGTCCAGCAGCGACTGCTCGATCCCCTCGACCTTGTCCATGACCGCTGCCTCATCCATCGACTGCAGATACTCGGCGGCAGCATTGATGATGCCGCCGGCGTTGATCACATAGTCCGGCGCGTAGAGGATGCCGCGCTCACGCAGACGCTCACCGTCAGCGTCGGTCGCCAGCTGGTTGTTCGCGGCGCCGGCAACGACACGCGTCTTTAACTGTGGGATGGTCTCGGCGTTGAGGATCGCGCCCAGCGCGCAGGGGGCCAGCACGTCTGCCGGCACGTACAGGATGCGATCGACCGGCGCCGCTTCGGCATCGAAACGCTTGCACGCTGCGTCGACGACCTGCGCATTCAGATCGGACACCACCAACCGCGCCCCCGCGGTGTGCAGCAGATCACACAGATGCCAGCCGACGTGGCCCAGACCCTGCACCGCGACCCGCAGACCGGCAACGCTGTCGTGGCCCAGCTGTGCGCGCACCGCGGCGCGGATACCGCAGAACACGCCATACGCCGTCTTCGGCGACGGATCGCCACCGGCGCTGCCGTCGTCGCACGGGGTCAGCCCGCAGACATACTGCGTGCTGCGCGCTACAACCTCCATGTCGGCCACGCCGACGCCGACGTCCTCGGCCGTCACGTAGCGCCCACCGAGCTGCTCGACTGCGCGCCCGAAGGCCTCAAACAGCGCCGGCGTCGGCGCCCGCTGCGGATCGCGCAGGACCACCGCCTTGCCGCCGCCCAGCGGCAAGCCAGCCACGGCATTCTTGTAGCTCATGCCGCGCGACAGTCGCAGGGCATCGGTCAGCGCCGCCTCGGAACTGGCGTAATGCAACAGACGGCAGCCGCCGGCCGCCGGCCCGAGCGCAGTCGAATGCACGGCAATGATCGCGCGCAGACCGCTCGCGGGGTCATCGAAGAAATGCACGCCCTCGTGGGCATCGAAAGCGGTTGAATCGAACACGCTCATGAACCTCGGACTCCGACCGGGGCGCCGCGCAGGCGCAAAGCAGTTCGACCAGTCTAGAAAGCCGTCCGCGGAATTTCGTTCTTTTGTATTGGTATTTCCGCTAACAAACGGAATAATGTTCCCCGTATCAACAGATATAAGAAACAAATGAAGATCATCCTCGATGCCCTGGACGTGCGCATTCTCGATCTGATCCAGCGCGACACCATGCTGGCGGTCGCCGACATCGCAGAGCGGGTGGCCTCATCCAAGACCGTGGTCTGGCGCCGCATCCAGAAGCTGGTCGACACTGGCGTGATCCGCGAACGCGTGGCGATCCTCGATCATCACCAGGTCGGCCTGCGCATCATGGTGTTCGCGCACGTGAAGATGTCGCGCCACAACCGCGACGCGCTGCCGACCTTTCTCGACGCCGTGGCCAAACTGCCACCGGTCATCGAGTGCCACACCCTGATGGGCGACGTCGATTTCCTGCTGAAGATCGTCGTGCCCAGCGTCGAGGACTACGAGCATTTCGTCTGGCAGAAGCTGTCGCAGATCGAGGGCGTGCAGGAAATCAGCTCGTCGATCTCGATGAGCCAGAGCATCAACACCACGCGCCTGCCGATCCGCGTCACAGCAACGGACGAGTAAGTTCCGCGCACCCTGGGCTATGCTCCGCATCGGCCCTGAATGCCGCTGCGATGACCAATATCCGTCATCGCGCCGTCACGATGGTTTAGACTACGCGCCCTAACTGGCCCCGATTTCAGAGTGCGTCATGACGTTTGTCGTTACCGAAAACTGCATCAAGTGCAAGTACACCGACTGCGTGGAAGTCTGCCCGGTCGACTGCTTCCATGAAGGTCCGAATTTCCTGGTGATCGATCCGGAGGAGTGCATC
>JBFFJL010000274.1:0-5545 GCA_041555955.1 Nevskiaceae bacterium | reverse complement strand
TGATCAAGACCGATGTGTCCGGCCAACTTCAATGGCAGCGCGCTTTCGGCGGGGTGGAAAACAACGAAGGGTATTCGGTCATACCCACATTTGACGGCGGCTATCTCACCGCGTGACGCGAAGCGAACACCGTAGGGCGGATGAGCGGCAGCGCCGCGTAACCCGCCACCGGATGGTGGATGACGGCCTGACGGCCTGATCCACCCTACGACAACGAAGGAGGCCGGATTGAAAGAGCTCAAGAACAAAGTCGTCGTCATCACCGGCGCCGGCAGCGGCTTCGGCCGCGAACTCGCCGTCCTGTGCGCCGCCGAAGGCATGCGTCTGGTGCTGGCGGATATCGACGCCGCCGGCCTCGATGCCACACAGGCGCTGCTGCCCGCATCTACCGAAGTGCTGAAACAGCACTGCGACGTCTCCAAGGCCGGCGACGTCGCCACGCTGGCCGACGCCACCTACGAGCGCTACGGTGCGGCGCACCTGCTGTTCAACAACGCCGGAGTCGCCGTCGCCGGGCCGACCTGGACCACCACGGTGCAGGACTGGCAGTGGGTGCTCGGCGTGAATCTGATGGGCGTCGTCCACGGCGTGCAGTCCTTCGTGCCACGCATGATTGAACAGGGCGATGAATGCCACGTCGTCAACACCGCCTCGGTCGCCGGCCTGCTGTCGGTGCCGGCGTCGAGCGTGTACTGCGTCAGCAAGCACGGCGTCGTCACGCTGTCCGAGTGTCTGCATCACGAACTGCAGGTTGCCGGTGCCAAGGTCGGCGTCTCGGTGCTGTGCCCGGCCTTCGTCAACACCGGCATCGCCGATGCGGCGCGTCATCGTCCGAGCGAACTGGCCGCCGCCAATCCGCTCGCCGCGCCGTTCGAGGCGCGCGTGAAGAAGGCGGTGCAATCCGGAAAGGTGACAGCCACCGAAGTCGCGCAGATGACGATGGACGCGGTCAAGGCCGGCCGCTTCTACATCCTGACGCACAGCAACATCAAACCGGCGATCGAGACGCGGATGCGCGACATCCTCGAACAACGCCAGCCCACCAACCCGATGCCCTGAGCCCGAGACCGCCCCAACATGAAAGCCCTGCTCTGCAAGACCTTCGGCCCGCCGGAAACCCTGGTCGTCGACACCGTGCCCGATCTCGTGCCCGGCGACACCCAGGCATTGGTGCGCGTGCACGCCGCCGGCGTTAATTTTCCCGACACGCTGATCATCCAGAACAAGTACCAGTTCAAGCCCGAGCTGCCGTTTGCCGCCGGCGGCGAGTGCTCCGGCGTGGTCGAGGCGGTCGGCGCACAGGTCAAGCACGTCAAGCCCGGTGACAAGGTCATCGCCTTCACCGGCTGGGGCGCGTTTGCCGAGCAGGTGCTGGCCGACGCGCGTGCGCTGATCCCGATGCCGGACGATCTGGACTTCGTCACCGCGGCCTCGTTCGTGATGACCTACGCCACCTCCTACCACGCACTGAAGGACCGCGCCGCGCTGAAGGCCGGCGAGACCCTGCTAGTGCTCGGCGCCTCCGGCGGCGTCGGACTCGCCGCGATCGAGATCGGCAAGGCGCTGGGCGCGAAAGTCATCGCCGCCGCATCGACCGCCGAGAAGCTTGAAGTCTGCAAGCAGCACGGCGCCGACGAACTGATCAACTACGACAGCGAAGACCTCAAGGCGCGCCTGAAGGAACTCACCGGCGGCAAGGGCGTGGACGTGGTCTACGATCCGGTCGGCGGCGGTTACAGCGAACCGGCGCTGCGCAGCATGGCCTGGCGCGGGCGCTTCCTGGTGATCGGCTTTGCCAACGGCGAAATCCCGAAGATTCCGCTGAACCTGACCCTGCTGAAGGGCTGCTCGATCGTCGGCGTGTTCTGGGGCGACTACGCCAAGCGCGAACCGATGAACAACCTGATGGACCTGCGCACGCTGGTCGGCTGGCTCAAGGAAGGCAAGCTCAAGCCGCATATCGCCGGCACCTATCCGCTGGAACGCGGCGCCGAGGCGATCCGCCTGCTGATGGACCGCAAGGTCTCCGGCAAGGTCGTCATCACCCCGACGGTTTGAGGAAGACACCATGAGTCAGGCCTTCAACGGCACCACGGAAGTCCGCGACAAGCACCGCTTCGATGTCGACGCGCTGCAGCGCTACATGCAGCAGCATGTCGAGGGCTTCTCCGGCACGCTCGACGTCAGCCAGTTCAAGGGCGGCCAGTCCAACCCGACCTACAAGCTCAGCGCTGGCGGCAAGTCCTACGTGCTGCGGCGCAAGCCGCCCGGCAAGCTGCTGGCGTCGGCGCACGCGGTCGATCGCGAATACCAGGTCATCACCGCGCTGGCGCAGACCGACGTGCCGGTGGCGAAGACCTACTGCCTGTGCGAGGACGAGTCGGTCATCGGCACCGCGTTCTACATCATGGACTGCGTCGAAGGCCGCATCCTGTGGGACCCGACTCTGCCCGAGGTCGACACCACCACGCGCCGCGCGATGTTCGAGGAAATGAACCGCGTGATCGCCGCGCTGCATCAGGTCGACTACGCCGCAATTGGCCTCGCCGACTACGGCAAGCCGGGCAACTACTTCGCACGCCAGATCGGGCGCTGGTCCAAGCAGTACCGCGCTTCGGAGACGCAGAGCATCGACGCGATGGACCGCCTGATCGCATGGCTGCCGGAGCACATCCCGCCCGGCGATGAAACCCGCATCGTCCACGGCGACTACCGCCTCGACAATGTGATCTTCCACCCGAGCGAGCCGCGCATCCTCGCGGTGCTCGACTGGGAGCTGTCGACCCTGGGCCATCCGCTGGCCGACTTCGCCTACCACTGCATGACCTGGCACATCCCGCAGGGCGTGTTCCGCGGTCTCGGCGGCGCGCCGCTGAAGGACCTCAACATTCCCGAAGAACCCGAATACGTGCGCATGTACTGCGAACGCACCGGGCGCGACGGCATCGACCCCGATCACTGGGATTTCTACATGGCCTACAACCTGTTCCGCCTCGCGGCGATCCTGCAGGGCATCGCCGGACGCGTAAAAGACGGCACCGCCGCCAGCGCGCAGGCACAGCAGATGGGCCAGGCGGCGCGACCCCTGGCCGACCTTGCATGGACGCAGGTCGAAAAAATCCTCAAGCGGCGCTGAGACTGCGCGCCCTCACCAACCGGACGAATCCCCATGAGCTTCGAATACTCGCAAAAGACCCTCGACCTGATGGCGCGCCTCAACGCGTTCATGGACGAGCACATCTATCCCAACGAAGGCCGCTTCCTCGCCGAGGTTGCCGAGGGCGACCGCTGGCAGCCGACGCAGATCATCGAGACGATGAAGGACAAGGCCAAGGCCGCCGGGTTGTGGAATTTATTTTTGCCGGAGTCCGAGCACGGCGCCGGCCTGAGCAATCTGGAATACGCGCCGCTGTGCGAGATCATGGGCCGCGTGCTGTGGGCGCCGGAGGTCTTCAACTGCTCGGCGCCCGACACCGGCAATATGGAAGTGCTCGCGCGCTACGGCTCCGAGGCGCAGAAGGAGCAATGGCTCAAGCCGCTGCTCAACGGCGAGATCCGTTCCTGCTTCGCGATGACCGAGCCGGACGTCGCCTCGTCCGACGCCACCAACATCGCCAGCTCGATCGTGCGCGACGGTGACGAGTACGTCATCAATGGCCGCAAGTGGTGGTCGTCCGGCGCCAACGATCCGCGCTGCAAGATCTTCATCTTCATGGGCAAGACCGACCCGGACAATCCGAGCCGGCACAGCCAGCAGTCGATGATCCTGGTGCCGCGCGACACCCCCGGCGTCACCGTGCTGCGCCACCTGCCGGTGTTCGGTTACGACGACGCCCCGCACGGCCACGCCGAGATCGTGTTCGACAACGCCCGCGTGCCGGTGACCAACATGCTGCTCGGCGAAGGCCGCGGCTTCGAGATCGCGCAGGGTCGCCTCGGGCCCGGCCGCATCCATCACTGCATGCGCCTGATCGGCCTCGCCGAACGCGCGCTGGAGAAGATGTGCACGCGCACCTTGTCGCGCGTCGCCTTCGGCAAGCCGGTCGCGGCGCAGACGGTCACGCTGGAACGCATCGCCGAGTCGCGCATCCTGATCGACTCCGCGCGCCTGCTGACCCTGAAGGCCGCGTACATGATGGACACCGTCGGCAACAAGATCGCCGCCAAGGAAATCGCGATGATCAAGGTCTCCGCGCCGAACATGGCCTGCCAGGTCATCGACTGGGCGATCCAGGCCCACGGCGGCGGCGGCGTCACCGATGACTTCGGCCTGTCCTACGCCTACGCCCAGGCGCGCACGCTGCGCCTCGCCGACGGCCCGGACGAAGTGCATCGCAACGCCATCGGCAAGATGGAACTGTCCAAATACGTCGCCCGCGATCAGGTCCAGGCCTACGTCGCCAGCAGCCGCGTCTCGCGCTCATAAGGAAGCTCACCATGACCCAAAACAGCAATCGTCAGTTCAAACTCGCGCGCCGCCCGGTCGGCATGGTCTCGCGCGAAGACTTCAGCTTCACCGAGACACCGGTGCCCACACCTGGTGACGGCCAGTTCCTGGTGCGCAACGAGTACCTGTCACTGGACCCGGCGATGCGCGGCTGGATGAACGAGGGCAAGTCCTACGTGCCGCCGGTCGGCATCGACGAAGTCATGCGCGCTGGCGCGGTCGGTGAAGTCGTCGCCTCGAACCATCCGAAGTTCGCCGTCGGCCAGAAGGTCGTCGGCATGTTCGGCGTGCAGGATTACGCCGTGTCCGATGGCAAGGGCGTCAGCATCGTCGATCCCAAGCTCGCGCCGCTGCCGGTCTACCTCGGCACCCTGGGCATGCCCGGCATGACCGCGTACTTCGGTTTGTTGGAAGTCGGCCAGCCGCAGCCCGGCGACACCGTCGTCGTCTCCGGCGCCGCCGGTGCGGTCGGCCAGATCGTCGGTCAGATCGCCAAGCTCAAGGGCTGCCGCGTGGTCGGCATTGCCGGCGGCGCCGACAAGTGCCGCTACGTCGTCGATGAACTCGGCTTCGACGCCTGCATCGACTACAAGAACGAGGACGTCAAGAAGGCACTGCGCGAACACTGCCCGAAAGGCGTCAACGTCTACTTCGACAACGTCGGCGGCGACATCCTCGACGACGTGCTAAGCCAGCTGGCGATGCACGCGCGCATCGTCATCTGTGGTGCAATCTCGCAGTACAACAGCACCACGCCGGTCAAAGGCCCGAGCAACTACCTGTCGCTGCTGGTCAACCGCGCCAGCATGAAAGGCATGGTCGTATTCGACTGGGCCGACCGCTACGGCGAGGCCATCCGCGAGATGGGCGGCTGGCTCGCCGCCGGCAAGCTCAAGACCCGCGAGGACGTCGCCGAAGGTCTGGAGCACTTCCCGGAAACCCTGCAGCGCCTGTTTAAGGGCGAGAACACCGGCAAGCTGGTGCTCAAGGTCTAAGCGATAAACACGCCGGCATTCCAGTCGGCGCATGCCATACGGACAACATCAGGCCCGGATTCTCGCGAGTTTGGGCCTGATCGTATTTGGCATCATGTAGAAC
>JBFFJL010000273.1:0-5559 GCA_041555955.1 Nevskiaceae bacterium | reverse complement strand
CCCTGGTGATAGAACAGGCCGACCGCGATCATCGGCACCCGCAGATCCGAGGCGGCCTTGCAGTGGTCGCCGGCCAGGATGCCGAGACCGCCGGAATACACGGGCAGACTTTCGTGCAGGCCGTATTCGGCGCAGAAGTAGGCAATCAGATCCTTGCCGGGATCGACCAGCGCGCGGATTTCGGCCGACGCTCCGGTGGCGTGGTAGATATCGAACGCTGCCAGCGCGCCGTGATATTCGAACAGGAAATCCGGATCGTCGGCCGCGGCGTCGAGCTTGTCCTGGGAGATGCGACGCAGGAAGACCTTGGGATTGTTGCCGCAGCGGTCCCACAGGTCCGCATCGAGGCGCCAGAACAGGCCGCGGATGCGCCGTTCCCAGCTGTACATCAGGTTGTTGGCCAGATCGGTGAGGCGTTCGAGCTTCTGCGGCAGCTGCGGCTGCACTTCCAGCGTGTAGGTTGACGGCGGTTGCGTCATGGCGACGAAGTCCTCATGAAAACGATGGTGCGGGCCTTTGGCGCGGTCGGGCGCAGCCGGAATTGCGATAGCGCCACAGCCGTCATGTCACCGGCTCCAGAATCAGCGCGGCCAGTGGTGGTAACGACAGTTCCACGCTGTGACTGCGCTGCATCCAGGGTCTGGCCTCAGCATGGACCGTGCCGAGATTGCCGATATTTGAGCCGCCATAGCAGGCGGCGTCGGTGTTCAGGCGCTCACGATAAGCGCCGCTCGTTGGTACGCCGATGCGGTAGCCGTGACGGGGGATCGGCGTGAAGTTCAGGATCACGATGACGTAGCGGTCGCCGTCGCGACGCAGATAGCTGAGCACCGACTGTGCGTTGTCGTGGCAGTCGATCCACTCGAAGCCGCTGCCGTCGAACTCATTGCGGTGCAGAGCGGGCAGTTCCCGGTATGCGCGGTTCAGATCAGAGACCAGATTCAGTACGCCGCGATGCGCCGGCTGATCGAGCAGACTCCAGTCCAGCGCGCGATCGTGATCCCACTCGCGGCGCTGGGCGAATTCCTGTCCCATGAACAGCAGCTTCTTGCCGGGATAGGTCCATTGATATGCGTACAACAGGCGCAATTGCGCGAACTTGCGCCAGTTGTCGCCATGCATTTTCTCCAGTAGCGAACGCTTGCCATGCACGACCTCGTCATGTGATAGCGGCAAGACGAAGTTCTCGCTGTGTGCGTACAACAGGCCGAAGGTCAGACGCTCGTGTCGGTACTGGCGGTAAACCGGATCGATCTCCAGATAGTCGAGTGAGTCGTGCATCCAGCCCATGTTCCACTTCATCGAAAATCCGAGTCCGCCCACCCAGGTGGGCTTGGTCACCATCGGCCATGCGGTGGATTCCTCGGCAATGACCACGACGCCGGGATGCTGTTCATGCGCGACGGCATTGAGTTGCTGCAGAAACGCGATCGCGTCGAGATTTTCGCGGCCACCATGGGCGTTGGGCAGCCACTGGCCAGGTTCGCGGGAATAGTCCAGGTACAGCATCGAGGCCACAGCGTCGACGCGCAGGCCGTCGCAGTGAAACTCGTCGAGCCAGTACAGCGCCGATGCCAGCAGGAAGTTGCGCACTTCCGGGCGACCGTAGTCGTAGATCAGCGTGTTCCAGTCCGGGTGGTAACCGCGGCGCGGATCGGCGTGCTCGTACAGCGCGGTGCCGTCATAAGCCGCCAGGCCATGGGGATCTGACGGGAAGTGCGCCGGGGTCCAGTCCAGCAGCACGCCGATACCGGCCTGATGGAACGTATCGACAAAGGCGCGAAAGCCGTCCGGGTCGCCGAAGCGTGCCGTGGGCGCAAAGTAACCGAGGGTCTGATAGCCCCAGGATCCGTCGAACGGGTGCTCCATCACCGGCAGCAGTTCGATGTGGGTGAAGCCGGCATCGCGTACGTACGGCAGCAGCCGCTGCGCCAGGCTCGCGTAGTCCAGCCAATGTCCGTTCGCGTCGCGCTGCCAGGAGCCCAGATGCACTTCGTAGATCGACATCGGCGCATGCAGCCAGTCTTGTGCGCCGCGACGGCGCATCCAGTCCTGATCGCCCCAGCTGTGCTTCGGCGTTGCGGCAACCACGGACGCGGTCTTGGGGCGCAGTTCTGACTGCTGTGCGTAAGGATCGGCTTTCAGGCCGATGCTGCCGTCGGCGTGACGGATTTCGAACTTGTACAGGGTGCCGGGGGGCAGGTCCGGCACAAACAGATCCCAGATGCCGCCAGGGTGACGCCGCATCAGGTGACGCCGGCCATCCCAGTGATTGAAGTCGCCGACGACACTGACGCGCTGGGCCCCGGGCGCCCAGGTCGAAAAAGCCACGCCTTCATGGTCTTCGTGGCTGCGGAAATGGGCGCCGAGAAACCGATAGGCATGCCAGTGACTGCCTTCGGCGAAGACCTGACGGTCGAACTCGCTGATCGCACTGCCGAAGCTGTAAGGATCGACGTCACTATGGGTATTGCCTTCGGAATCGGTCCAGAGCAGGCGATAGTGCTTCGGAAACTCGCCTGCCGGCACGTTGCCGATGAACAGATCGGTTCCGCGGATGCGCTGCAGCGGCGTGTCTGTTGGTGACAGGCACACGGATTTCGCGGATGGCAGGTAGGCGCGTACGACCTGAACGGCAGCACCGCCGGTGTCCTGACCTGCGTGGCGGCCAAGATACCCGAATGGATCGGGATGGCATGCGGCGGCCAGTGCAGCGGCGGCCGCACGATCGTTACCGCTACGCGGCGCTGTGTCATTCATTGTTGTTTTTCTGCGGATCATCGGGGCGTCGTGACTCTCCCATACTGTGACAGCTGTTGCCGCAGCTGTGCAGCCAGATCCGGCTTGAGCTGATTCCAGTCGAAGCGCCAGGCCCAATTGCCAGCGGTGGTGCCGGGGCGGTTCATGCGTGCCGAGCCATCCAGACCCAGCAGATCCTGCAGTGGCGCGATGCTCAGTGGCGCCGCCGACGACCACGCATAGCGCACCAGCGATTCAGGCATTTGTGGTCTGGCTTCGCCAAGTACCTGAGCGATATAGGCGCGGGCCTCATCGCTTAACCCGTTCCACCAGCCGAGCGTGGTGTCGTTATCGTGCGTGCCGGTGTAGCAGACGGTATCGGGCTCGTGGTTTATCGGCAGATGCGGGTTGCGCGGGTCGCCGTCGAACGCGAATTGCAGCACGCGCATGCCGGGAATGCCAAGGGCCTTGCGCGCAGCGACAACGTCGTCAGTGATGTAACCCAGGTCCTCGGCCACCAGTTGCGTGCCGTGCAGCGCGTCGTGCAATACGTCGATGCAGGCACGGCCGGGGCCCGGCGTCCACTGGCCGTCGCGCGCCGAGGCCGCGCCGCGCGGGATGCGCCAGAACGCAATCAGTCCGCGAAAATGGTCGATGCGGATCAGATCAAAGCGGTGTGCCTGCAGCTCGAAACGGCGCCGCCACCAGCGGTAGTTCTGCGCCGCCATCGCGTCCCAGCGGTAGGGCGGATAACCCCACCATTGGCCTTCGTCGGAAAATGCATCGGGCGGCACGCCCATCGATGCGCCTGGCGCACCGTCGGCGTCAATCTCGAACAGGTGCCGGTGCACCCAGACGTCAGCGCTGTGATGCGCCAGAAACAGCGGGACGTCGCCGAACAGCAGGATGCCGCGAGCATTGACGCCGCGTTTGAAAGCGGCCCAACCAAGGTCGAATCGGCACTGTGCAGCCTGCACCTCGGCGATATCCGCGGCCAGGTCGATGCGTGCTGCGTCGAGCGTGGCGGCGTCGCGCATGCGCAGGGCCTCGGGCCAGCGGGTCCAGTCGGCGCTGCCATGCCGGCGTTCCAGTGCAGAAAACAGCGCGTAGTCTGGCAGCCAGTCACGGTTGGCGTCGACATAGCTGTCGATTTGCGCAGCCGTCGGCACCGGCAGGTGATCGAACAGGGTCGCGTTGCCGGCGTAGGCCGAGTCCGGCTGATACGGCGATCCCAGGTTGTCGAGGACGCCCACCGGCAGCATCTGCCAGATACGGAAGCCGGCATCTGCCGCCCAGTCGGCAAAGCGTTCCGCGTCGGCGTCGATGCGCCCGGACGGTAGCGAGCTCGGATGCAGCAGGACTCCGGCCGAACGTCTGATCCAGTCCGTCATCAGCGACTCGGCAGCATGGCGCCGAGCGCCGACGACGGGGACTGATGGGCGCGGACACTGGCAAAAGGCTCATCCAGTTCGGTGGGTGCCGGTACCCCGAGTCTCCGATACAGCGCGCGCAGATGACTGCGAAACAGGTGGTCGAAGTCGGCGACCGGGGCCTCGTCGTTGTACGCACCGGGCCACCAGAACCAGTCCGATCCCTCGCAGGCACCGAGGGTATGCTGAATCGCGGAATCACCGGCCCCGGCGTGCAAGTCGTAGCAGTTCTTGGCGTCCATCAGCAAATTCCAGGCGCGGTTTTTTTCTGCGTGGCCAACCCAGGTCAACAACTGTCCGTGAACCCAGCTGCCCGCGACGACTGCCGGCAATTCGGGAACGTCGCTGAGGCCTTCGTCGAGGCACTGCGCGAAGGTTGCCGGCCGCAGCCGCGGGTGCGTCGCCAGAGCTTCATACAGACCGCGGATGAATTCGATGCCGTTTTCCGGGTAATACTCCCAAGGATTCTCGCCATCGAGTGCCAGCACTACGGTACGGCCGTTGCGGTGGTCTGACAGCTGTTCGATCTGATGCACCAGATCGGCCACCGCATCGCGCGGCTGCCAATCCTTGTAGGCGAAGCCGATGCGATCGGACAGGCCGTCGTCGCGGAAGAAGCAGATCAGATGATTGTTGCGCAGGCGATAGGTGCAGGAGTGAGCATCCAGCAGTTGCTCGCCATGGTGATGCAGGGTTGCGTTCTGCACCGATTGGCTGGTGGCGCACCAGTCGAAGCCCTGCTCGTGCAGCAGCTCGATCGTTCCCTGCGAGACGGCCGCTTCGGATGGCCAGCAGCCACGGGGGCGCACGCCGAATACGGTTTCGAAGCGCTCGCGTGCGGTGGTCAGATGCCAGCGCGCGCGTGCAAGGCCATCGGGATATTGCCCGTCGGGCAAGGGTGTGTCCGGTGCGGTTTCACGCGCACTGGCAAAGTCCAGCAGCAGTGGTAGCAGCGGGTGATAGTAGGGGCTCATCGCCAGCTCGACCTGACCGGCTTCGGACAGGGCGCGGTAGCGCGGCAACAGGTTCGAGAGCAGTTCCGCGACCAACTCGAGCAACTGACGCCGGTGGGCGGCGGTATAGCCCCGATGCTGGCTGATCAGTGCGGTTGCGCGCGGGTCGTGCGTGCGCACGCTCTCGCCGAGCCAGACCAGGTGATACCAGACCAGAAGATCGGAGAGAAAAGCGTCCGACAGTGCGGCGATCGCTTCGGCTCCACCGGCCAGCGCGGCCTTGGCGTCCTGCGCCAGGTGCGCATAGTCGCTGTGGCGATCCTGCGCGTTGCGGGAATGCGTACGGATACACGCTGCGACCAGTCGCGCGCGGGCTTCGATTGATGTGGGTAAGGTGATCAGTGCAGCCATCAGCGGCTCATTCGGCACCGAGCCGT